>NZ_JBSGFD010000039.1:0-54202 GCF_053603215.1 Kitasatospora sp. NPDC004240
GGTGAGATCGTCCGCGAAACGACGGTCACCCGTCGCATCCGGCACATACTTCACACAGACGACGATCCTCAAGGTCATGGTCGGTTCTCCTGTACGGGTGCTGGTCCAGGGCCTCAGTTTCGGTGCCGAGGGTACTGAGTGCCAGGCCGGCCCACGCGGGCCGCTGCGGACAGCAGCCGCACCTGAACCGGGATGCCGTGTCGGCGCTCTTCGACGGTTGTCAGAGGCTCGTTCGAGAGGATACGGCACTCAGTACCCCTCGTAAAGGAACTCAGTACCCTACGGCCCCGAGGGGCCGGTCACAGACGGACGCGGACCAGCACGGGGAGGTGGTCGCTGCCGGTCGCCGGGAGGGTCCGGATGTCGGTGGCCACGGCGGAGCGGGTGAGGACCTGGTCGATCCGGGCGAGCGGCAGGGCGGCGGGCCAGCTGAGGGCGAAACCCGTGGCGGGCGGCCGCAGCCGGCCGGTGAGCGGGGCGAGTCCGCGGTCGTCGACGGTGCCGTTGAGGTCGCCGAGCAGGATCACCCGCTCCAGCGGCTCCGCCGCGAGCGCCGCACCGAGGAGTTCCGCGCTGCGGTCCCGGCGTGCCGAGCGCAGCCCGCCCGGGCCGATCCGGACGGAGGGCAGGTGCGCCACGTACACGGCGACCTCGCCCCGCGGCGTACGGGCGGTGGCCCGCAGGCCGCGGTCCCAGCCCTCGCCGATGTCCTCCGGCCGGATGTCCACCCGCCGCACCTCGGTCAGCGGGTGGCGGGACCAGAGGCCGACCGTGCCGACGATGGCGTGGTACGGGTACTCGGCCGCCAGGACGGCGGCCGTGTCCGGCAGGTTCGCCGGGGTCAGCTCCTCCAGGGCGATCAGCCCGGCCCCGGTGGCCGCGAGCCGCCGCGCGGTGCCCGCAGGGTCGGGGTTCTCGTCGCTGACGTTGTGCTGCACCACCGTGAGGTCACCGAGGTCGCCGCCGGGTCCGGACGCGGGCAGTGCCAGTCCGCCGAAGGCACCCGCCCAGGCGGTCACCGGTAGCAGCAGCGCGCAGAGCGCGGCGACCGAGCGGCGCAGCAGGGCCGTCACCAGCAGCACCGGGACGAGCAGGCCGAGCCAGGGCAGGAAGGTCTCGACCAGGCTCCCGGCCCGGCCCACGGTGTTCGGTACCGCGCCGGGGCGGGCCAGCGCTCCGGCGAGCAGGACCGCGGACACGGTCAGCGCGGCGCCGCCCGCCCCGAGGCCGTACCGCCACCGGGTGGGTCCGTCCGTCGCCATCTCCCCCGCCTCTCCCCCGCGCACCGGGGCCTCCCCCCGCGCACCCGGACGAAGACGTATCTGACGGAGGCTCCGGTTCCGGGTCCTCCGCCACGGGGTCGGGGCTACAGTGAGACTCTTCGTCAGTAATGGACATGCCGCCTTGGCGGCGTGCCGGCCTGACCGGTCGTCCACCCGGGGGGAATCACGCATGCCCGAGACTCCGCACGCCATTCTCAGCCGTACCCTCAGCCGTCGCGCCTTCGGCCGCACCGCCCTGGTGGGCGCCCTGGCCGCGGCCGGCCTCGGGACCGGGGCTCCGGCCGCGGTGGCCACGGCCGTGCCGGCGGGCCCGGACTGGCTGGCCGCGCTCGACCCCCGCACCCCGCTGGCGCGGATCACCCTGCCCGGCAGCCACGACAGCTGCGCGCTGTACGGCGGTGGTCTGGCGCAGACCCAGACCCTGGGGCTGCCGGAACAGTTCGCCGCCGGTGTGCGGTTCCTCGACATCCGCTGCCGGCTGATCGACGGGGTGTTCGCGATCCACCACGGCGTGGTGTTCCAGCACCTGTTCTTCGGCGACGTGCTCAACCGGTGCCAGGCGTTCCTGGCGGCGCACCCCGGTGAGACCCTGGTGATGCGGGTCAAGCAGGAGTACTCCGAGGCACCCGCGGCCGACTTCGGGGCGGTCTTCGCCGACTACCTGCGCCGCTGGCCCGGACTGCTGTGGACCGAGGACCGCGTCCCCGCGCTCGGCGAGGTGCGCGGCCGGGTGGTCCTGCTCGCGGACAACCCGGCGCTGCCGGGCCTGCGGTGGGGCGGTCCCCGTACCGACATCGCCGACGACTACTCGATCGGCACCATCTTCGAGCTCAACTCGCGCAAGTGGCCCGGCGTCAGGTCGCACCTGGAGGCCGCCCGCACCTCCACCGACCCGCAGCGGCTGTACCTCACCTTCACCTCCAGCAGCGGCTGGGGCCTGTGGCCGCGCCAGGCCGCCGACGCCATCACGCCCAAGCTCCGCTCGTACGTGGGCGGGCTCGACCGCGCCGCACGTCCGGTGCTCGGAACCGTCCCGATGGACTTCGTCACCGCCGACCTGGCCCGCACCCTGTACGCCCTCAACTTCGGTTCCTGACCGGGCCTTCGACGGCGGGGGAAGATCGGGTGAGGGCTAGGCTGGCGTCATGGCAGCAGTGAGCGGGGCACTGATCGGGGGCCGCTACCGCCTCCTGGACCTCATCGGCCAGGGCGGGATGGGCCGGGTGTGGCGGGGGCAGGACGAGACCCTCGGACGGGACGTCGCGGTGAAGGAGGTGCTGCTGCCGCACGGCCTCACCGACCAGGAGCGCGACCACTACCTGCAGCGGGTGCTGCGCGAGGCGCGCGCCGCGGCCCGGCTCAACCACCCGGGGATCATCACCGTGCACGACGTGGTCGAGCACGAGGGCACGCCCGCGATCGTGATGGAGTACGTCACCGGGGAGTCGCTGGGCGCGCTGATCGCCCGCTCCGGGGCGCTGCCGGTGCAGCGGGTCGCCGAGATCGGCGCGGCGATGCTCAAGGCGTTGCGGGAGGCCCACGCGGCCGGGATCGTGCACCGCGACCTCAAGCCCGACAACGTGCTGCTGATGGGCGACCGGGTGATCATCACCGACTTCGGCATCGCCCACATGACGGACGCCACCACCGCCCTCACCCGCACCGGCGTGGTCATCGGGACGCCCGCGTACATGGCCCCCGAGCAGTTGGAGGGCCGGCCGCCCTCCCCCGCCAACGACCTGTGGTCGCTGGGCGCGACGCTCTACTGCGCGGTCGAGGGCGAGGCCCCCTTCTCCGGGGGCACCTTCGGCGCGCTGTGTGTCGCGGTGGCGATCAAGGAGCCCCGCCCCGCGGTACGGGCGGGCGTGCTGGCGCCGCTGCTGGGCGGGCTGCTGACCAAGGACCCGGCGCTGCGGGTGACCGCCGAGCAGGCGCTCGCCACCCTGGACGGGGTCGCGCGAACCGGTGTGGCCGCGGGCGCGGCGGGCCCGGTGTGGACGCCGACGGAGGCCGTCCGGCCGGGGCCGGTGGCGCCGGGGCCGTTCGCGCCGACGCCGGTGGTGGTGCCCTCGGCGGCGCCGCCGATCGGCTCCTCGGCGCAGACCTGGCAGCCCGTGCCGCCCGCCGGGTACGCCCCGCACCCGCACCCGGGGCCGACCGCGCCCACCGCGCCAGCCGTACCCGCCGCTCCCGCCGCCACCCCGGCGGCGAGCGCCTTCGGGGCCGTGCTGGTGCGGTTCGTGGGCTGCATGGGGCTGCTGTGGGTCACCGGAACCGCGCTGCCGTGGAACTACCTCGACCGCGTGCGCGAGGACTTCGTCCCGATGGCCCTGGCCGTCACCGGCGTGCTGGCCCTCATCCACGCCGTGCCCAGGCCGCGTTGGCACCCGGCGGCGGCCTGGGTGGGCATCGTCCTGTTCGACGTGGTGCTGTACTTCGCCACCAAGCAGTTCCTGCTGGACCAACTGCACACGGGCGGCACCGGCTTCGGCGAGGCGCCCTGGCAGATCGTCGCCAACATGCTGATCCTGGGCACCGGTTCGTGGCTGCTCTGGTGGAAGATCCCGGGCAGCCGCCCCTCCTGACGCCGTCCGCGCGCCCCGGGTGGCCCCGGCGGTCCCGGGGAGAGGCCGTCCCGGGGAGAGGTGGTCCCCGGGAACGGCGGGGCCTGGTCGCGGCTCCGGGCCCCCGGCAGGGTGATGGTCATGAACGAGAACACCACTGAGCGGGCCGGGTTCACCGGCAAGGTCGTCCTGGTCACCGGCGGGACGAGCGGGATGGGCCTGGCCACGGCCCGGCAGTTGCTGGCCGAGGGGGCCGCGGTCGTCGTCACCGGCCGCACCGAGGAGCGTCTGGAGCGCGCCGCCGTACAACTGGCGGACGTGTCCGACGGCGGCGGGCGGCTGCTCACCGTCCGGGCCGACGCGGCGAGCCTGTCGGACACCGACCGGCTGATGGAGGCGGTCCGGCAGCGGTACGGGCGGCTCGACGGGGTCTTCGCCAACGCCGGGATCGGGATCTTCGAACCGGTCGCGGAGACCACCGAGCAGGCCTTCGACGACCTGGTCGACGTCAACTTCAAGGGCGTGTTCTTCACCGTCCAGCGCGCCCTGCCGCTGCTGGACGCGGCCGGCGGCGGCGCGGTCGTGATCAACGCCTCCTGGACCCTGCACCGCGCGATGGCGCCGGCCCCGGTGTACGCGGCCACCAAGGCCGCCGTGCACAGCCTCGCCCGTTCGATGAGCGCCGGCCTCGCCGACCGCGGGATCCGGGTGAACTCGGTGAGCCCCGGCTACATCCACACGGAGATGTACGACGAGATCATCGTGGCGGACGCGGCCCGCGAGGCCACCCGGGTCGCCCCGCTGCTCCGGCGGGTGGGCACCTCGGAGGAGGTCGCCGAGGCGGTGGCCTTCCTGCTCTCCGAGCGGTCCGCCTACATCACCGGGCAGGACCTGGTGGTGGACGGCGGCCTGGTGGTGAAGGTCGCCGTCTGACGCCCCCGTCCGTCGCCCCCGGCCCGCTGGGGTGCCTGGTCCTGACAGGGCCAGGCACCCCACCGCCGCGCTCGGCGAGAATCGCCGCATGACCACCACCACGAGTCTCGGCGCATTCCTCCGCTCCCGGCGCGCCCGGCTGGGCCCGCGGGACGTCGGCCTGCCCGGCGGCCTCGGTCCGCGCCGGGTGGCGGGACTGCGCCGCGAGGAGATCGCCGAGCTCGCCGGGGTCAGCGTCGACTACTACACCCGGATGGAACAGGGGCGGGTCCGCAACGCCTCGGCCGCGGTGCTCGACGCGCTCGCCCGCGCCCTGCGGCTGGACGAGGAGGAGGCGCGGCACCTGCACCGGATCGCCCGGCCCTCCGCCGCCCCGCGCGGCCGGCGGCGGCCGGGCGCGGAACGCCCCCAGGAGGTCCGGCCGATGCTCCGCACCCTGCTGGAGTCGCTGCCGGAGCTGCCGGCCCTGGTGATGGGACGGCGGATGGACGTCCTGGCGTGGAACCGGGCGGCGAGCGCGCTGCTCGGCGACCTCGACGCCATGGACCCGTCCGCCCGGAACATCGCCAGGATCACCTTCCTGCGCCCCGAATCCCGCTCCCTGTACGCGGACTGGGACTCCTGTGCGCAGGAGAACGTCGCCTATCTGAGCATGGAGGCGGGCCGGTACCCGGACGACCCCCGGCTGCGCGAGCTGATCGGCGAACTCGCCGTGAAGAGCCCGGAGTTCCGCACCTGGTGGGCAGAACTGCCGGTCCGGGACAAGACCTCCGGGACGAAGCGGTTCACCCACCCGGTCGTCGGCACGCTGGAGCTCGCGTACGAGACCCTGCGCAGCGCCGACGACCCCACCCAGGCGCTGATCACCTACGCCCCCGTGCCCGGCAGCGACTCCGAGGACGCCCTGCGGCTGCTGCTCTCCTGGACCGCCCGGGAGGCGGACGGCCCCCGGCCCGCACCCGTCCGGCCCTGACCGGCCCTGACCGGCCCTGACCGGCGCGGGAACGGGAACGGCACGGAAGCGGGAACGGGAACGGGAACGTCCCCGGACGGACCGCTCAGCCGGTCAGCGCCACCGCCGCCTCGGCGGTGTGGAGCAGGAAGGTCAGCGACTCCTGGAGGTACAGCTGGACGCTCTTGGCGTCGTGGGAGAGGTAGCCGATCGAGAGGTCCTGGCCGAGGTGGAGCTGGAAGTCGCCGCCGCGGGCGGAGAGCAGGAAGGCGCCGTCGATCGCGGGGGCCCAGATGATCTCGCCGTCGAGCAGCCGGGCGATGTGGTTGTGGATCGGGTAGCCGTGGTCGGAGGTCTCGTTGACGGCCGTGAAGGCGTCCGCGCCGAGCAGCAGCGAGTACGGGCCGCCGACGCCGGCGAGGCGTAGCGCGGTGAGGGCGCGGCTGACCGCGTTGGGGTACTCCCGGACGTCCGCGGGCAGCTCGATCTCCGGGTTGGAGGCACCGGCCCGGATGCCCTCGATGCCCGCGGCCGGGTAGCCGGCGAAGATCGCGCGGTCCTCGGCGAGCGCGATGGTGCGGGCGGCGTCCTTGACCGGCTGCCAGTCGGAGTCCTTGGCGCCGCGTTCCACGTCGTCGACGGCCTCGCGGCTCACCGTGAACGGCACCCGCAGCTCGACGACCGGCCGGGTGTCCCGGGCGTGGGCGATGACGCCGTCGGCGGGGCCGGCGATCCCGGTGAGGTGGCCGGTGCCGACGGCGGCGAGGGCGGGACCGTCCGGGCCGTCGAGGTCGACGACGCGGCGGCCGGCGATGTGGAGCTCGAAGGTCTGGCGGGCCTCCTCCTCGATCTCCGCCCAGGCCGCGGCGGAGATGGGGGCGAGGTCGCGGTGCAGGTTGTTCATGGTGCGGGGTCCCTTTCCGGGGGTCCTTGGATTCGGGGAGGTCCTTGGATTCGGGAGGTCCTCGGCTCAGCGGGCGCGTCGGAGGCTGCCGATGCCGAGCGAGCCGTCGGTGGCCGACGCCCCGACGGGAACGGCGGTGGCGGCGGGAACGGCGGCGGCCGGCGCGGGTGCAGCGGCGGCCGCGGGGGCCGGTGGCGGGTCGGCCAGGAGGTCCGCGGCCGGGGCGAAGAAGAGCGCGCCGGTGACGGCGGTCGAGAAGTCGAGGATCCGGTCGTGCCCGCTGCCCGGCGGGTCGCCGAGGAACATGTTGCGCAGCATCCGTTCGGTGACCCCGGGGGTGCGCGAGTAGCCGATGAAGTACGTGCCGAACTCGCCGCCGTCCGCGTCGAAGGTGCCGAACGCCATGTTGGCCCGCAGGATCTCCTGGGGGCGGCCGTCGGCGTCCGGCAGGGTGGTCAGGGCGACGTGCGAGTCGGCGGGCATGGTGTCGTCGTCGAGTTCGATGTTGGTGAGCTTGGTCCGGCCGACCGCCCGCTCCTGCCGCTCCACCGGGAGGGCGTTCCAGGCGGTGAGGTCGTGCCGGTACTTCTGCACGACGACGTAGCTGCCGCCGGCGAAGTCCGGGTCCTCGTCGTCGACGACGACGGCGGCCGTGGCGGCCGGGCCGGTGGGGTTCTCGGTGCCGTCGACAAAGCCCATCAGGTCGCGGTCGTCGAAGTAGCGGAAGCCGTGGACGGAGTCGACGACGGTGGCGGCCCCGGCCAGCCGCCCGGTGATCTGGGAGGCGAGCTCGAAGCAGAGGTCGGGCCGCTCGGCCCGGATGTGCAGCAGCAGGTCGCCGGGGGTGGCCGGGGCCCGGTGGCGGGGGCCGTCGAGCTCGGTGAAGGGGTGCAGTCCGGCGGGCCGGGGGCCGGCGAAGAGGCGGTCCCAGACGGCGGAGCCGATGCCGGTGACGCAGGTGAGCCCGCCGTCCAGGGCCCGGAAGCCGACCGCCCGACGCAGGGCGGCGAGGTCGGGCAGCAGCGCGCGGACGGTGTCCTCGCCGCCGGGGTCGACGGTGAGGGTGAGGAAGAGCGCCGCGCGGGTGAGCGGGGCGAGCACGGCCTGCGGTTGGGGTGGCATGTCAGCTCCGGACGGGTCAGGAGGCCTGGGGCCCGGCCGGCCGGGGTGGCGGGGTGGCGGCCGGCGCACGTCTGATCACGCGGACGATTACACCGCACAGCGGACATATCGCCACGGTCAACACGCACCCCGGACGCACCCGGGCCCCTACCGGACGGAGGTCCGGCAGGGGCCCGGCGGGGGCGGCGGGCCCGGAGGGGGCGGCGGGCGGATCAGGCGGCGGTACGGCGGCGCAGGCCCGTGGCGGTGACCACCGCGCCCAGGGCCACCGCCACGACGGGCACCACCAGCGCGGCACGGAAGCCGTCGAGACCCGCCTCGCCCGCGAGGACCGCGCCGGACGCGTCGGTGACGGCGAGGTTGACGGCCGTCACCACCGACAGGCCGAGCGCCGCGCCGAACTGGAAGGAGGTGTTGAGCAGGCCGCCGGCCAGCCCCTGCTCCTCCTCCGCGACGCCGTCGGTGGCGGCGATGGTCAGCGGCCCGTACGCGAGGGCGAAGGCGAGGCCGGTGAGCAGCATGGTCGGGAACATCATCGGGTACGTCCAGTCGAGTCCGACCGGCAGGAACAGCGCGTAGGAGAGCACGGCGAGGCAGAAGCCGCCGAGGATCACCCGCACGTTGCCGTACCGCTCGACCAGCCTGGGGGTGAGCGTGGGGGCGAGGACGGCGTCGACGCCGATCGCGAGCAGGGCCAGGCCGGTCTGCAGGGAGGACCAGCCGCGCAGGTCCTGGAGGTAGAGGGTCACCACGAACTGGAAGCCGAAGAACGAACCGGCGAAGAGCATCGCGCCGAGGTTGGCCCGCACCAGGGGGCCGGACCGGAGGATGCCCAGGCGCACCAGCGGCGAGGCCGAGCGGCGTTCGACCGCGACGAAGGCCGCCAGCAGGAGCAGTCCGCCGGCCGCCGTGGCGACGGTCCGGCCGACGGCCGCGTCCGGTTCGCCGAGCCGGACGACGGTGTGGACGAGCAGCAGCATCGCGCCGGTGGCGGTGACGGCGCCGGCCAGGTCGAAGCGGCCGCCGGGCCGCCCGCCGTCCGGGTCGCGCGGGATCAGCGGGAGGGCGGCGACCAGCAGGGCTCCGGCGAGCAGGACCGGGGCGAAGAACACCCAGCGCCAGCTGACGGCGGCGAGCAGGCCGCCCGCCACCAGGCCGAGGGAGAACCCGGCGGCCGCGGTGCCCGCGTAGACCAGCAGGGCGCGGTTGCGCCGGGCGCCCTCCTCGAAGGTGGTGGTGATGATCGCCAGCCCGGCGGGGGTCATGAAGGCGGCGGACAGCCCGGTGACGAAGCGGGCGAGGATCAGCACCCAGCCCTCGGTGGCGAGCCCGCCGAGGCCGGAGAAGAGGACGAACACGGTGAGCCAGAGCAGGAACATCCGGCGCCGGCCGAACAGGTCGGCCGTCCGGCCGCCGAGCAGCATGAACCCGCCGTAGCCGAGGACGTACGCGCTGAGCACCCAGCTCAGCGCGCCGGTGTCCATGCCCAGGTCGGCGCGGATGGCGGGCAGCGCCACGTTGAGCATCGCGACGTCGATGCCCTCCAGGAAGATCGCCCCGCACAGGACGAGCAGGACGGCGGCGGGCCGGCCGGTGATCCGTTGCGGGCCGGCCGGCGGGGGCGCCGGGGCGGTTTCGGGCACGGCTGATGACACGGACATGCGATGTCTCCTCGCGGCGGGGAAGGCGAGGGCGGCGGCCGGCGCGGTTCTCTCACGGCCTGTCAGTTCCCTCTTGTAACCACCGCCATCCTGCGGCAGCATCGGGAGACGTGGAAGAAGGCACTTCGAAGTCACCGAGTCACTGCACGGGAACCGAGGCCGACTACGACGTCCTCCAGTGGGACTCCCGGGAGGACTGCGAGGTCCGGCAGATCCTCGACCGGATCGCCGACAAGTGGTCGCTGCTGGTGATCGCCCTGCTGGACCGCCGTTCGCTGCGGTTCACCGAGCTGCGGCGGGAGATCGACGGCGTCAGCCAGCGGATGCTGACCGTGACCCTGCGCCAACTGGAGCGGGACGGGCTGGTGTTGCGCACCGTCCACCCCGTGGTGCCGCCCCGGGTGGACTACGCGCTGACCCCCCTCGGCCGCACCCTGCACACCACCATCCGGTCGCTGGTGACCTGGACGGAGTCGCACCGGCAGGAGATCGCCGCGGCCCGGGCGCGCTACGACGCGCGGGTGGAGCAGGAGTCCCCCGTCCCGGCCCGGCCGTCCGCCTGACCCGCCGTCCGCTCCTGCGCCTCTCCGTTCCTGCGCACCTCCGCCCGGACCCCGCCGGACGCGCCGGGGCGGGCCGTGGTCGCCACCACGGCCCGCCCTCGCGGTGACGGCGGCTCAGCCGGTCCGCAGCGCCGCCAGCTGCTCGGCGAAGGGCACGACCTCCTCGGTCTGCTGGCCCGGCACCGCCGCCGGGCGGCCCGCCAGCAGCGCGGCCAGCTCGCCCGCGGCGCGCTCGATCCGGGCCGGCAGGCCGTCGGTGTGCGCGTCGCCGGCGCCGCCCCAGTCGTCGGTGGCCGCGTAGACCGCGGTGGGGACGACCACCGCCCGCAGGTAGGTGAAGAGCGGACGGACGGCGTGCTCCAGGGCGAGGGAGTGCCGGGGCGTGCCGCCGGTGGCGGCGATCAGCACCGGCTTGCCGGTGAGCGCGTCGTTGTCGATCACGTCGAAGAAGGACTTGAACAAGCCGCTGTACGAGGCGGTGAAGATCGGTGTCACCGCGATCACGGCGTCCGCCCGGGTCACCGCCTCGACCGCCTCACGCAGCCGCGCCCCGGGGAATCCGGTGACGAAGTTGTGGGCGATCTCGGTCGCGAGGTCGCGCAGCTCGATCACCGTCACCTCCCCGCCGCCGAGCCGGCGGGTCGTCGCCTCCGCCAGACGGTCGGCCAGCAGCCGCGTCGAGGACGGCTTGCTCAGTCCGGCGCTGATCACGACGATCCCGGTCACGGCGTCACCTCCGGCTCCCGCAGCCGCTCGGCCACCCGGGCGGCGTGCGTCGGTCCGTCCGGCACCTCGCTCGGACGGTTCTTGGCGAACTCCTCGCGCAGCACCGGCACGACCTCCTCACCGAGCAGGTCGAGCTGCTCCAGCACGGTCTTCAGCGGCAGGCCGGCGTGGTCCATCAGGAACAGCTGGCGCTGGTAGTCGCCGAAGGAGTCGCGGAAGGTCAGCGTCTTCTCGATGACCTCCTGCGGGCTGCCCACGGTGAGCGGCGTCTGCTCGGTGAACTCCTCCAGCGAGGGCCCGTGGCCGTACACCGGGGCGTTGTCGAAGTACGGGCGGAACTCCCGCACCGCGTCCTGCGAGTTCTTCCGCATGAACACCTGCCCGCCGAGGCCGACGTACGCCTGCTCGGGCGTGCCGTGGCCGTAGTGGGCGTAGCGGGCGCGGTAGAGGTCGATCAGCTTCTGGAAGTGCTCCTTGGGCCAGAAGATGTTGTTGGCGAAGAAGCCGTCGCCGTAGTACGCGGCCTGCTCGGCGATCTCCGGGCTGCGGATCGAGCCGTGCCAGACGAACGGCGGCACGCCGTCCAGCGGGCGCGGGGTGGAGGTGAAGGACTGCAGCGGGGTGCGGAAGCGGCCCTGCCAGTCGACCACGTCCTCGCGCCAGAGCTGGTGCAGCAGCGCGTAGTTCTCGACGGCGAGCGGGATGCCCTGGCGGATGTCCTTGCCGAACCACGGGTAGACCGGGCCGGTGTTGCCGCGGCCCATCATCACGTCCACCCGGCCCTCGGCCAGGTGCTGGAGCATGGCGAAGTCCTCGGCGATCTTCACCGGGTCGTTGGTGGTGATCAGGGTGGTCGAGGTGGAGAGGATGATCCGCTCGGTCTGCGCGGCTATGTAGCCGAGCATGGTGGTCGGCGAGGACGGCACGAACGGCGGGTTGTGGTGCTCACCGGTCGCGAAGACGTCCAGACCGACCTCCTCGGCCTTGCGGGCGATGGCCACCATGGCCTTGATCCGCTCGTGCTCGGTCGGGGTGCGGCCGGTGGTGGGGTCGGGGGTGACGTCACCAACGGTGAAGATTCCGAACTGCATGCTGCTCACCACGCTCCAGGTGCTCCAGGCGGTCGACTCGATCGAGCCGATCGTCAAAGTTTCAACCATCCTAGCACCGGGCGGCCCGGGGCTGTTCCCGGCCCGTCACGGGCCCGCCCACCCCACTGCGGGCCCGCCCACCCCCGCCGCGGGGGCCGCCGCCCGGGGCGGGAGCCACAATGGGAGGTGCACGGAAGAGGGCCGGCCCGGAGTACCGGAAGGCGGCAGGCCGATGGCGGGCTATATCGCGGTGAGCGCGCTGAGCCACGAGGGACTGATCCGGGAGCACAACGAGGACAGCCTGACCGTCGGACCGTGGACACTCTGCGCGACGGTCACCACCAATCCGCAGACCCTGCTCTTCCCGCTCGGCCCGCCCTGCGTGGTCGCGGTGGCCGACGGCCTCGGCGGCCACCCGGGCGGCGAGGTGGCGAGCGCCCTGGTCGCCTGCCGGCTGGCCGCCGACGGCCCGTCCCTGGACGGCGAGGAGACCGTCCGCGAGGAGCTCCGGGACTGCAACCGCGCGGTGTACGCGGCCGCGGCCGGCGAACCCGAGCTGGCCGCGATGGGCACCACGGTGGCCGGTGTGCTGCTGCTCCCCGAGCGGGCGGTGGTCTTCAACGTGGGCGACAGCCGGGTCTACCGGATCGGGGGCGAAGGCCTCACCCGGGTCAGCGTCGACGACAGCCCGCCGCCCGCGCCCGGCGCGCGGACCACCTCCGTGGTCACCCAGACCCTCGGCGGCTCGCTCGGCCTGACCTACGTCGAGCCGCACGTGAACGAGGCACCGCTGGCGGCCGGCGACCGCTATCTGGTGTGCAGCGACGGCCTCACCGACCCGGTCACCGAGGAGGAGCTCCACCAGGTCCTCGTCCACTCCCTCGACGAGGCCGAACGGGCCGACGGCCGGGCCGCGTTCGAGCTGTGGAAGGCCGCGATCGAGGCGGGCGGCCCGGACAACATCACGCTGGCGCTGGTCCGGATCGGCGAGTGAGGCGGGCGGGAGGGCGGAGGGACGGACGGGTGGGCCGCACGGGAGGGGCGGACGGGTGGGCCGGGGGCACGCCGGTGGCCCCGGCGGGCGCGGGTGCGCTCGGCCGGGGCCACCGTCCGTACGGCGACGGGGTCATCCGTACGGCGACGCGGTCAGTAGCGTGCGGTGACCGTCGCCCCGGAGAAGCCCTCCTGGGCGTAGAGGCTGAAGTACACGTACCCGGCCGGCGGGTCCGTCACGGTCAGGCTCTCACCGTTGCCGGCCTGGGCCGAGCGGGTGGTGTAGCTGTCGGTGTAGGCCCAGCCGGTGGCGTTGTAGTACAGGTCGCCGTTGCCGGTGCCGCCGCTGCTGGTGACGGTCAGGTTCCTGGTCCCGGCCGGCACGTACAGGTAGAAGTGGGCGTAATTGCCGGTCGCGGCCGTGACGTTGACCCGCCGGCAGTTGCGGTCCAGCTTCCGCGGGTCGGGGTCGGTGCACTCGGCCGCCGCACCGACGACCAGGCTGCGGCTGCTGGTCGCCTTGGCGCCCTTGTCGTCGGTGACCGTCAGGGTCACGGTGTAGGTACCGGCCGCCGAGTAGGTCTTGTACGGGTTGGCGGTGGTGGAGCCGGAGCCGTCGCCGAAGTTCCAGCTCCGGGCCACCACGGTGCCGTCGGCGTCGGTGGACAGGTCGCCGAAGGTGACGCTCAGCCCGTTGACGGAGGCGGTGAACGCGGCCGTCGGCGCCTTGTTGGCGGGCGGCTGGGTGGTCCCGCAGGCACCGGCGGCGCAGGCGGTCAGCCAGGCGTCGAAGTCGGCGTCGTAGCGGGTACCGATGGTGGTCTTCAGCAGCGTCCGGGCGCCGTTCCAGTCCCCCGTACGGTACTTGGCCAGCACCGCGTCCACGTCCGCCCGGTGCTTCTCCAGCATGTAGCGCACGGCCAGGTAGCCCCAGCGGTAGGTGCGGTCGCTGTTGGTGTTCTCGTACGTGGTGTCGAACAGGGTGCTCAGCGCGTAGGTGTGCTTGCCCGCCTCGGCGATCGCCGCGTCGTAGGTCACCTTGCGGTAGGAGTACGAGACGTACTCGGCGAAGCCCTCGATCCACCAGATGGTCGGGGTGGTCACGCCGGCGTTGAAGTCGCCGTGCATGTCGAACCGGCCGTCGAGGTAGTGGGTGTACTCGTGGTTGAGGTTCCACACCTGGAACTCGGGCTTCACCCAGTCCGCCTCGTAGGCGAGGAAGCGCGGCTGGTTGCCGGCCGCGGCCGGGTTGCCCTCCAGGTACATGCCGCCGTTGTCGGTGCGGATGCCGTAGATCGCGGCGGCGAACACCTGGTAGTCGAAGCGGGTGTCGAAGACCACGACCTCGATGGTGCCGTTGCGGTCATCGGCCACCGGCCCGTTGTCCCGGGCGACCGAGTGGAAGTACGCGTCCTGGGAGATCAGGCTCTGGCAGGCGGTGTTCAGCTGCTCGGGGGTCACCTGCTGGGCCAGCACCCGGATGCTCGGGCTGCAGCTGTGCGTGACCGTCAGGATGCCGGCGCGCAGCCGGGCGGCCGCGTCGGTGGTGCCGTAGTAGGCGGTGTTGGCCGCGTCGTACTCGGCGACCATCTCGGCGACGGCGGCCCACTGGTAGGCGGTGCGCCCGCTCGGGGAGCTCTGCTGTGCCAGGCCCGCGAGCAGCGGACGGGTCTTCGGCTGGAGCGTGCCGTACTGCAGGAAGCGGCCGAGCTCGCGGGTGGCGTTGTAGACCAGGTAGCCGAAGTCGGTGCCGAGCAGCGCGCTGTTACGCGCGGCGAAGGAGTACAGGGTGTCGAGCACGCTCGGGTCGGCCTCGACCGCGGCCGGGAACCCGGTCATCTGGTGGCCGCGGAACAGCACGGTGAAGACGCCGTTGACCGCGCCCGCCATGCCCTGCACGCCGTTGTACCTCGCCGGGTCGTAGTCCGTCAGGATCCGCTTGACGACCGGGAGGTAGCGGGCGTTCTCCAGTGAGCTGTCGATCAGGACGACCGACTCGCCGAGGATGCCGGCGTTGGCTGCGGTGACGTCGCGGGAGTGGGCGCTGTTGAAGAAGGTGTCCAGCGCGCCGCGGATCGAGGTCCGCAGGGCGGTGCCGTAGGTGCCGACCGCGTCGGCGTTGTACCACTGGACGAAGTAGCCGGCCCGCAGGAAGAGCACCAGCTGGGCCGTCGAGGTGCTGTTGTCACCCGGGTACGCGGCGGCGTTGGCGCGCAGCGCGTCCGCCACGGTCACCATCTGGGCCTCCCGGAAGGCGCCGTGGGCGGCGCTGCCGGTGAGGCTGAACAGTTGGTTGACGCAGCCGGTCTCGGACGCCTTGATCAGCTGGACCAGGGCGTCGCCGCTGCGGTTGGTGAAGTCGGCGGTGTTGCACGCGGCGGCCGCGGCGGCCGAAGGGGCCTGCAGGCCGAGGGACTTGGCGGACGCGAGCGTGGTCAGGTCCGGGGTGAGCGGCACGCGCTCCCGGGCGGCGACGCCCTCACCGGTGCCGTGCTCGGCCTCCGCGGTCTGCCGCGAGCTGCCGGGGGCGGGCTGCGGGGCCCACGCGTCGGAGCCGGAACCGGAGCCCGAGCCGGGGCCGCCGGCCGGGGCGGGCGCGGTCGGGGCGGGGGCGGCCTGACCGCTCGGGGCGAACAGGCCGAGCGCCAGGCAGAGCGCCAGCGCGAGGGTCAACAGCCGCGCCAGTTGCGGCAGTCGGAGTATTCGGGCGGTACTCACGTGGGGGCCTCCGGGCCTTCATCGGCCGCGTTGGGGGCGCGGCCGTAACGGAGCGAGGACCGTTCACGGCGGCGCCGAGGGGTGGCACACGCCGTACGCACGGTGGGGAGTGTGACATGTACCATGGCACACGCCACATCGCATGGGAAGGCCCGTGACGTGAGCACGACCGGAACGGCCGCCGCGACAGGGGGATCTGACCTCCCGTCGCGACGGCCGTTCCGTCGGGCGATGAACTACGGCGGCCCGTCCGCCACTTGGCGAACCGGGCCGGACCACCCACTACTTGCGCAGCAGGAGGGTCACGCCGGCGGTCGCCAGGCCCACCACGAGGGCGGCCGCGCCGTACGCCAGGCGGTGCGCGCGGACCACCGGCAGGAAGCGGTCCACGGCGTAGCGGCCCGGCCCGGTCAGCGCGAGCGCGGCGGCGCCGGCGGTCAGCAGCAGTTCGTACTCGCTGCCCTTCGGCGCGAAGAAGCCACCGCCCCAGGTCACCGCGAGCGCGTTGACCATCACGCCGACCAGCGCGGCGGCGGCCAGCGGGGTGAGCAGGCCGACGGCCAGCGCGAGGCCGCCCAGCGTCTCGCTGAGACCGGCCACCACGGCCATCGCGTCGCCGGCCGGGTAGCCGCTCATCGTGAAGAACTTCCCGGTGCCGTCGAGCCCGCCACCGCCGAACCAGCCGAACAGCTTCTGGCTGCCGTGCGCGGCCATCGTCAGGCCGAGGGCCAGCCTCAGCAGCAGGAGGCCGGCGTCGTAGGCGTGCGGGGAGGCCGTGGCGGCGGTGGGGGCGGTCGTGCTCGGGCTGGTGCTCGGCATGGTCGTCTCCATCGGGGTCGGGAGCGGGAGGTTGTTCAAATTCGAACAGCGAGTTTGACCGTACCCGGAAGTTTGAATTTGAACAACTTGCCTTCGGGGGGTCTTCGAGCCCGCCGTCCGGCGGGGGCGGGAGGCCGGGAGGGGCGGCTCGCGGCGCGGGTGGGCGGGGTGCGGGGCGCGGCGCGGGCAGGCAAGGTGCGGGCGGGCGGGACCGGGCGGGAGAAGGGGCGGGAGGGACCGGGTGCGGGTGACCGGTGGTGGGGTGGGGCCGGGTGCGGGAGGGTGGAGGTATGGCTCAGCGTGACAAGGCGCGCCCCGCCGCGCCGTACGAGGAGGCGTTGGACGAGTTCGGCAGCCGGGTGCGGCTGGTCGCGCCCGGGCAGTGGGGGGATCCGACGCCGTGCACCGAGTGGTCCGTCCGGGACCTCGTCAACCACCTCACCGCCGAGCAGCTCTGGGTGCCGGAGCTGCTGATGGGCGCGACGATCGGCGAGGTCGGTGACCGCTTCGACGGCGACGTGCTGGGCGACGACCCGGTCGCCGCCTGGACCACCGCCGCGCAGGCCGCCGCGGACGCGTTCCGGGTGCCCGGCTCGACCGGGCTCACCGTCCACCTGTCGTACGGCGAGGTCTCCTCGCGGGCCTACCTGGACCAGCTCACCGCCGACGCGGTCGTGCACACCTGGGACCTCGCGGAGGGCATCAACCGGCGCACCCGGCTGCCCGCCGCGCTGGTCGACTTCGCGCTGACCGAGATCGGCGGGTACGGCGACCTCTCCGGCAGCGGCCTGTTCGACCCGCCGCTGCCGGTCCCCGACGACGCGAGCCCGCAGACCCGGCTGCTGGCGCTCACCGGCCGTCGCGACCGGCCGTGAGCCGCCCCGCGCCGGCCGGTCGGTGCTGACCCGCGGGTTCACCCGGGACCGCACGCCGGGCCGGATACTGGAAGTGCCAGTACCAGCGAGACGGGCGAGGCGACCATGAGCCGCAGGCCGGACATCCTCGGCGAGCTGACCGCGGAGCACCAGGCGGTCACCGACCTGCTCGCCCGCCTGGAGACCGCCCCCGAGGGCGGGCCCGAGCGGGCCGAGCTGCTGACCCGGCTGACCGATCTGCTGTTCAGCCACTGCGCCGCCGAGGAGGAGCACCTGTTCCCGGCCGTCCAGCACGACGTGACGGGCGGCGGGTCGCTGGTGTTCGCGAGCATCCACGAGCACCTGGCGATCGGCCAGTACCTCTCCGACCTGCAAGGACTGTCACCGGGCGACCCGGTGTTCATCACCCTGCTGGGCGGCCTGACCGACATCGTCCGGCGTCACCTGGCGACCGAGGAGGCGCGGCTCTACCCGGCCGCCCGCAAGGCGCTGCCCGCCGCCGTCCGGGGCGAGCTGGGCGACCGGCTGCGGGCGGAGCGGGTGGCGGAGGCCTGAGCCGCCCGGCCGGTCCGGGGCCGGGGGCGGCTCACCCGTTCAGCCCTTGGGGCTGATCACCGCGAACCGGCCGCCCTCGGGGTCCTGCAGCCGGGCCACCCGGCCGTACGGGGAGTCGAAGGCGGGGCCGAGCGTCGCGCCGCCGAGCCCGCGGGCCCGCTCCACCGCCGCGTCGGTGTCCGGCACCGAGAAGGAGACCTCCCAGTGCGGCGGCATGCCGGCCGGGCCGCCGGCCTGCTCGCGGGCGAGCGCCGCCACGCTGTGGCCCTCGGCGCGCAGCACCACCCGGTCGTGCTCCCAGCGCACCTCGAACTGCTCCGGGTCGCGGCCGTCCCAGCGGAACACCTCGCCGTAGAAGAGCGCCGCGGCGAACGGGTCGGGCGTGCGCAGCTCGATCCAGACCGGCGCGCCCGGCAGGTCCAGCTTCCGGGCGCGGCCGAGCGGCCCCTCCCAGATGCCGAAGACCGCGCCGGCCGGGTCGGCCGCGAAGGCCACCCGGCCGGCGTCGAAGGCCAGCGGGCCGACCGCCAGGGTCGCCCCGCGCTCACGGACGGCGTCCGCGGCGTAGTCCGCGCTCTCGGTGCCGAAGTAGCTGGTCCAGGCGACCGGCATGCCCCAGCCGGCGCCGGACGTGCCCAGGCCCGCGACCGCCTCGCCGCCGGCCACCGCGTGCACGTACGGGCCGAAGCGGTCCGGTCCGGGTTCGAAGTCCCAGCCGAGCAGCGGGCCGTAGAAGGCCTTCGCCCCGTCGAGATCGTGGGCCATCAGGCTCACCCAGCACGGCACGGCCGCCACGCAGCGCACCGGGGCGGACTCGTCGGAGCTCCCACCGCTGCCCATCCGTACCTCCTCCGCCCGCCCGCCGGGCCCCTCCCGGCTCCCCGCGGCCGTTCGGGCCGCCCGGACGCCCTCAGCCTAGGCTCAGAAGGTGACCGGGGCGCGGCACGGCACGCGGACCGGGGCGAGGGCCGTCAGAGCTCCGGGGTCTCGTCGAAGCCGTCGAAGCCGGCGCCGGCGACGGTCAGGGCCAGCCAGGCGTGGCCGCGGACCGGGGTGTCGGCGGTGATCATCGAGGGGTCCAGCGAGAGGTGGGCGGCGGCGGTGTTGACGTCGGCGCACTCGGACTGGTTGGGCTCCAGGTAGTGGTCCTCGTAGTGCTCCTGGTCGTCGAAGTCGTCCACGGTCAGCACCTCCTCCCAGGGCAGCGGCTCGCCGGTCCACTCGGGCTCGCCGCTACGGGCGTACGAGCGCACCAGGACGCCGTCCTCCGCGGCCGCCCAGATCATGCCGTCGGCGAACGGGTCCTGGTAGTACGCCTGGGCCCGGCCGCAGGCCTTGCTGAGCCGCTCGGCGACGTCGAAGTACCACCACTGGTTCTGCCCGAGCGGGCTGTTGGCGTAGATCAGCCGCCAGCCGGCGTACTCGGGGGTGATGAACACCCGGTACACGGGCTCCGGGGTGAACTTGTCGTCGTTCGGCTGGGAGTCGTGGCCGTAGCGCACGGTGACCGGGATCCGGTCGTGCAGGCCGAGCACCTCGAACGCCGCCTCGTAGGTCTCCCCCGGAACGGCGATCCACCAGTGGTCGGGCAGCTCGCCCGGCACCTCGGCGGCGAAGCGCTCGCGGGCGAAGGCCTCCAGCCCGGCCCGGTCGCGGCCCTCGTCCTCGTCGGCGAGCAGCACGTCGACCAGCTTGGCGAGATCGGCATCGGTGGGAATCGCGGAGTTCATGCCGGGACTCTAGACCAGCCCTCCGACAGCCCGTCAGCGGGGCGCCGGGGCCGTGGTGGCGGCGGCGGAGCCGTGGTGGACGAGCCGGCCCGCGGCCAGTTCGGCCACGGTGTCGGCGCGGGCCGCCGCCGCGGGATCGTGGGTGATCAGGACGACCGCCAGCCCCTCGGCGGCCCGCCGGGCGGCGAGCTCGTCGAGGATCGCCTCCCGGGTGACGGTGTCCAGGCCGGAGGTGATCTCGTCGCAGACCAGCACCTCCGGACGGACGATCAACGCCCGCGCCAACGCGGCCCGTTGGAGCTCCCCGCCGGAGAGCCCGGCGGGCGTCCGGGCGGCCTGGCCGGCGGTGAGGCCGAGTGCGCCGAGCAGGTCCAGCGCCTCCCGGCGGGCCTCCCCGGCGGACCGGCCGCGCAGCCGGACGGCGGCCCGGGCCACCTGGTCGGCGATCGGGCGGTGCTCCGCGAAGGCGGCCCGGGCGTCCTGGAACACGTACTGCACGGCGGCGAGTCGGGCCCGGTCGCGGTGCCGGGTGGCGCGCGGCAGCGGGCGGCCGTCGAGCAGGACGGTGCCGTGGTGGCGCGGGTGCAGGCCGGCGAGGCAGCGGCCGAGGGTGGTCTTGCCGCTGCCGGAACGGCCGGTCAGGGCCAGGCACTCCCCCGCACGCAGGCCGAAGCCGACCCCGTGCAGCACGGGCGCCCCGCCGGGGTGGCGGGCGGTGAGCCCGGCGACCTCCAGCCGGACCGGCCCCGCAGGAGGTCCGGCGGCACGGCCGGGGGCGGCCGCGGGCGCGGGCAGGACCGCCGAGGGCGGCCCGGCCGCGACCGTGCGCCCCTGCCGCAGGACCACCACCTCGTCGGCCAACTCCCTGACCACGTCCAGGTCGTGGCTGAGCAGGACCAGGCCGATGCCGCCCGCCACGAGGGCGGCCAGCTCGGCGGTGATCCGTCGCTTGGTGGCCTCGTCCTGGCCGGTGGTGGGCTCGTCGGCGACGATCACCCGGGCTCCGAGCAGCAGCGCCTGGGCGAGCACCACGCGCTGCTGCTGTCCGCCGGAGAGCTGGTGCGGGTAGCGCCGGGCCACCGCCTCGACCTCGGTGAGCTGCGCCTGCCGCAGGGCCTCGCGGACGGCTCCGGGGCCGCCGCCGGTGCGCCGGGCGATGTCGCGCAGCAGGACGCCGACCCGGCGGGCCGGGTTGAGCACGGCGGCGGGGTGCTGCGGCACGTACCCGACCGGGCCCGCGCCGGTGGTCACCGTGCCGCGGACCAGGGCGCCGGGCGGGTACTCGCCGAGCAGGGCGAGGGCGGTGGTGGTCTTGCCGCTGCCGGAGGGCCCGACCAGCGCGGTCACCCGGCCGGGCCGCACCCGCAGGGCGACCCCGTCGACCAGGGCGCGGCCGGCCACCTCGATCCGCAGGTCCTCGATCACGGCCAGCGCGGCCGGCTCGGTCATCCGCGTGCCTCCTTCCGCGGGCCACGCGGGGCCGCGTTCCGTGGGCTCCGGAGGGCGGGCGTCCGCCGGAGGGCGGGCCGGCCCTGGAGGGCCGCGTCGAACAGCAGGTTGGTGCCGGTGGACAGGCCGGCGATCAGCAGCGCGGGGACGACCACCGCCCAGGGCTGGAGGAAGAGGCCGGGCCGGTTGCGGTCGACCATCACCGCCCAGTCGGCGGCGTCCGTCTCCACCCCGACGCCCAGGAAGGCGGCCGTGCTGACCAGGTAGAGCGCGCCGACCAGCCGGGTGCCCGCGTCGGCGGCGAGGGTGCGCCGGACGGTCCGGGCCACCTGGTCGAAGGCGATCCGCCACCAGGACTCGCCGTGCAGCCGCAGCGCCTCCACCACCGGCCGGGCCGCCGCCTCGACCGCCGCCGCGTGCACCACCCGCGCCACGTCGGGGACGGCGGCCAGCGCGACCAGCAGGGTCAGCCCCGCCGGGCCGGGCCGCAGGGCGGTGGCGACCAGCAGCACCAGCAGCAGCGAGGGGATCGCGATCAGCACGTCCAGCGGCCGCAGCAGCAGTTCCTCCAGCCAGGACCGACCGGTGAGCGCGGCGGCCAGGGCGAGCGGCAGCGCCAGCGCGTACGCCAACGCGGTGGCCGCCAGCGCGACCAGCACCACCGGGCGGCCGCCGAGCAGGACCTGGCGCCAGACGTCCCGGCCGGTGAAGTCGGTGCCGAGCCAGTGACCGCCGCCGGTGGTGAAGGAGACCGCGCGCGGGCCCGGTTCGCCGGCGATCAGCGGGCCGAACAGGGCGAGCAGCAGCGGGACGGCGACCAGGGCCGCCCCCAGCGCGTAGCGGGACCTCATCCGGCCACCTCCGCGCGCGGGGCCAGCCGCCGGGCGACCAGGTCGGCGCCCAGGTTGAGCACCACCGCGACCAGGCCGAACAGCACCGCGAGCCCCTGGACCACCGGGACGTCCCGGGCCGCCACCGCGTCCAGCAGCACCGTGCCGAGGCCGGGGATCACGAACAGCGCCTCCGCCACGATCACCCCGCAGAGCAACCAGTCGGCGGTGCGGGCGAGTTGCTGGACGGCCGGGGCCAGCGCGTTGGGCAGCGCGTGCGCCCACCGCACCCGGCCCGCCGGGACCCCGCACCGGCGGGCGTGCACCGCGTACGGGGCCGCCAGCGCCTCGATCGAACCGGCCCGGACCAGCCGGGCGATCGAGCAGACGGGACGGGCCAGCAGCACCGCCACCGGCAGCACCAGCACCGCCGGCTGCTGCCACACCCCGCCGACCGCGGTCGGCGGCAGCCAGCCGAGACGCAGCGCGAACACCGAGGTCAGCAGCACCCCGAGGGCGAACTCCGGTACCGCGTACAGGGCGAGGGCGAGGGTGCTGATCACGCGGTCCAGCGGGCCGCCCTCCCGGCGGGCGGCCAGCATGCCCAGGCCCAGGCCCACCGGGACCAGCAGGGCGAGGGTGAGGCCGGCCAGCAGCAGGGTCGGGGCCAGCCCGTCCGCCAGGTAGCCGGCCACCGGGCGGCCGGAGACCAGCGAGACGCCGAGGTCCAGGTGGGCGAGCTCCCCCGCCCAGTCCAGGAAGCGCTCCCCGGCGGGCCGGTCGAGGCCCATCCGGGCACGGATCAGCGCGATCCGCGCCGGGTCCGGGTCGTCCCCGGCGAGGGCCACCGCGGCGTCCCCCGGCAGCGTCTCGGTGAGCGCGAAGACCAGGACCGGCACGGCCGCCGCCTGGACCGCTCCGAGCAGCAGCCGACGGCCGAACCATCCGCGCAGGGGGCTCACGCCAGCCAGACCTTGTCGAAGCGGGCCCAGTCCAGCGTGTTGGCGGGGGCGTCGGAGCGTATGCCGCGCAGCCGGGTCGAGGTGCCGACGATCCAGTCGGCGAAGCCCCAGATCAGGAAGCCGCCCTCCTCGTACAGCCGGCGCTGCATCCGCTCGTAGAGCGCGGTGCGGGCGGCGTCGTCCCCGGTCGACTGCGCCTGGGTGTACAGGTCGTCGAAGTCGCGGTGCCGCCAGTGGGTGGCGTTGGTGGTCGAGCCGCTGAGCAGCCGCTGCGAGAGGTGGGACTCGATCGGCAGCGCGCCGGAGCGGTAGGAGGCGAGGACTCCGCCGTCCAGGATGTCCTTCCAGTACGTGTCCTTGTTCCCCACCCTGACCTCCACGGTGACGCCGGCCCTCGCCGCCTGCTCCTTGAAGATCCCGGCGGCCTCGACGAAGCCCGCCGCGACCGGGGAGGTGTCCAGGGTGACCCGCAGGCCCTCGGCACCGGCCTCGCGCAGCAGGGCGCGGGCCCGGTCGAGGTCCTGGACGCGCTGCGGCAGACCGGCCGGGTAGTACCGGGCGCCCTTGCCGAAGAGGTCGTTGCCGATCTCGCCGGCCCCGGAGAGCGCGCCGTCCACCAGCTCCTGCCGGTCCGCGATCAGGAAGAAGGCCTGGCGGACCCGCCGGTCGTCGAAGGGCGGCCGGTCGGTCTTCATCACGAAGCCCTGCATGGCGCTGTTGCGCAGCCGGACGATGCCGATCCGTCCGCCGCCCTGGTGGGCGCGGGCGGTGGCGGGGGCCAACTCGTGGGCGTACTCGGCCTGTCCGCCGAGCAGGGCGTTGACCCGGGCGGACTCCTCGTTGGCCACCAGGATCTCCAGCTCGTCCAGGTGCGGGGCGCCGTCCCAGTGGTCCGGGTGGCGGCGGAGCAGCAGGGAGGCGCCGGGCCGGAACGAGACGAAGGCGAACGGGCCGCTGCCGACCGGCCGGCCGAAGTCCTCGGTGCCCTCGGGGACGATGTAGGCACCGAACGCGGCCAGCACGTTGGGGAATTCGGCGTAGGGGCGCTTGAGGCGGAACTCGACGGTGGCGGCGTCGACGGCCCGGCTGGCGGCGAGGTCGACCGGCTCCAGCGAGGCCTTGGCCCGAAAGGCCCGCCCGGGGTCGGCGATCCGGCGGTAGCTGTACAGCACGTCGGCGGCGGTCACCGGGCGGCCGTCGTGGAAGGCGGCCCGGCGCAGCCGCACCGTCCACACGTCGAGGGTGGGGTTGGGCTCCCAGCCGCTCGCCAGCCGGGGGACGGCGGCCAGGTCGGGGCCGAGGTCGGCGAGCTTGTCGTACAGGGCCTTGGCGCGGGCCGCGTCGGCGAAGAGGTTGGTCAGGTGCGGGTCGAGGGTCTCGTTGGCGCCGCCGCCGGCGAAGACGGCGCGCAGCCGTCCTCCGGCGCGCGGGGTGGCCGCCGCGGCGGCGTCGGCGGCGGTGCCCGGGGTGGCGGGGGCGGGGGTGCAGGCGGTGAGGACCGGTGCGGCGAGACCGAGGGCGGCGAGGCCCGCGGTGGTGCCGGCGGCGAGGAGGGTGCGGCGGGACGGGGGGTTGTCCGTGCGGGGGCTGTCCGTGCGGGGGGTGCTCATGCCGGGGGTGCTCAGGCCGGGGGTGCTCGTACGGAGGCTGCTCATGCGGGTGTCAACTGCCTTCGGTGGGTCTGGTGTTGAGTCTGGCGATCAGGTGGAGGCGGTCCTCGGCGGCGGTGTCGGCGGGCCGGTCGCCCTCGGTCCAGGGCGGCTCGGTGCGCGGTCCGGGCCGGTCGTAGAGGGCGAGGACGTCGAAGCCGTTGGCGGCCAGGACGTAGCGCAGCTCCTGCGGGAACAGCAGCCGCCAGGCGGAGTGCTGCTCGACCGGACCGGTGCCGTCGTCGGCGGTCCAGACCCTTGCGCGGCGCAGGAGTTGGGCGGCGTGGTCGATCCACAGGGTGGTGTGCGAGGTGTGGGTGGTGCCGTCGCGGGTGACGGTGTCGGTGCGGGGGGCGTCGAGGAGTTCCGTACGGCCGAGGAAGAAGGCGCCGTTGCGCATCTCGGCGACCAGCAGCCCGCCGGGGCGCAGATGGGCGCGGAGCCGGCCGAGCAGGGCGTCGAGGTCCCGGTTGGTGTGGCAGTGGAGCAGGGCGCTGTCGAGGCAGAGCGCGGCGTCGAAGCGGCGGCCGAGGTCGAAGTCCCGCATGTCGCCGACGTGGTAGTCCGGTCCGGGGTGGTGCGCGCGGGCGTGGGCGATCATCGCCGGGGAACTGTCCAGGCCGGTGACCGTACGCCCGGCGGTGCGGTGGAGCCAGCCGGCGTCACGGCCGGTGCCGCAGCCGAGGTCCAGCAGCTCGGGCCCGGCCCGGTGGGCCCGCAGGGCGGACTCGGCCCACCGGGCGGCGGTGAACTCCGGGTCGGGGAAGCGCAGTTCGTAGAGGGCGGGGTTGTCGGTGAGCAGGTTGCCGGAGGTGGGGCGGTTGCCGTCGGTGGCCGGCGGTGTCGTCGGGGCCGGTGGGTCGGTGAGGTGGGCCGGGGCCGGCGGGTGGGGCGGGGGTGGCGGGTTCATCGGGCCTCGCTGGGGATCGGGTGCTCGGGAACGGGGAGGCGGCCGGTGCGGCGCAGCCGGGTGAGGGCGGCGGCCGAGCCGAGGCCGAGGGCGCAGCAGAGCAGCCAGGGGGCGGCGGGGGCGGTGTCCATGGCCCGGCCGACGGCGGCGTTGCCGAGGGCGGCGGCGAGGCCGGAGACCACGTAGTACAGGCCGTAGTAGGTGCCGGTCAGGCCGGGGCCGGCGAAGGCCGGTATCAGCTCCATGACGAAGGGCTGCGCGGTCATCAGGCCCAGCTGGAGCAGCAGGACGCCGCCGAGGACGCCGGGCAGGCCGGGTACGGCGAGCGGCAGCAGGAACCCGCTGCCCGCGGTGGCCAGGCCGGTGGCGATCCAGCGGGCCGGGTCGGCGTACCGCTTCAGCCGGGTGGTGACGCGCAGTTGCAGGGCGAGGTTGGCGAGGGTGGAGGTGAGGAAGACCATTCCCACGGCGCCGGTCCAGCCGGTGGCCCGGCGGGCGGCGTCGGGCAGCAGCAGGTAGAGCTGGTTCTCCATCCCGTAGAGGCCGACCATGGCGAGGGCGAAGGCGAGGAAGCGCCGGTCGGCGACGACCACCCGCCAGTCGGCGAGCACGCCCCGGTCGGGCGGGGTGACGGTACGGGCGGGCAGGACCAGCGCCTGGGCGACGGTGAGCAGGGCGAAGATGCCGGCGGCGGTGAGGGCGGCGGCGCGGAAGTCGACCAGCAGCAGGAGGGTGCCGAGCAGCGGGCCGGCCAACGCGCCGGTGGTGGCGAACACGTTGAACAGGGCGAAGGCCTCGGCCCTGCGGTCGGCGGCCTCGTGGGCGAGGTAGGTGCGGACGGCGGGGTTGAACAGCGCGCCGGCCAGACCGCTGAGCGCGGAGGCGGCGAGCAGCACCCCGAGCGAGTCGCCGAGCGCGAACAGGCCGAAGCCGAGGGTGCGCAGGGCGCAGCCGGCGATGATGACGCCGCGGGCGCCGAGGCGGTCGGCGGCCGAGCCGCCGATGATGAACAGGCCCTGCTGGCTGAGGTTGCGCACCCCGAGGACGACGCCGACGGCGACGGCGGAGAGCCCGAGGTCCTGGGTGAGGTGGCCGGCGAGGTACGGGATGAGCAGGTAGAAGCCGGTGTTCACACCGAGCTGGTTCACCAGCAGCAGCCGTACGGGCAGCGGGAAGGACCGTACGGCGCGCAGTATCCTCACCGGCCGGCCGCCGGGTGGCCGTCCGGTCGGTGGCCGTTCGTCCGGTGCGCGTTCGCGGGGTGGCCGCTCGTGGGGTGGCTGCTCGCGAAGTGACTGTTCGCGGGGTGGCTGCTCGCGGGGCCGTCCGGGCGGACCGGGTGGGCCGGGTGGGCCAGGTCGGTCTGGTCGGTCGGGTTCGGGGTGGGCAGGACGCCGAGGCCGCCGCGGTCGGGGGTGCGGACGGTGCCGTCGGCGCCGCCGATGCCCTGCCACGGGTCGTGGGCGAGCAGCAGGTGCCCGTCGAGGTCGACCCAGCGGGCGCGGTCGGCGAGGTGCACGGCGGGTGCGATGCCCAGGGAGCTGGCCGCCAGGCAGCCGAGCATCAGCTCGGTGCCGCTGCCCCGGAGCGCCTGCTCGATGCGCAGCGCCCGGTGGACGCCGCCGCACTTGGCGAGCTTGACGTTGACGCCCTGGACCCGGCCGGCGAGGCGGGCGGCGTCCTCGACGGTGACCGCGTCCTCGTCGGCGATCACCGGGAGCGGGGAGCGGGCGGCGACCGCGGCGAGGGCGTCCGGGTGGCCGGGGGTGATCGGCTGTTCGACGGCCTCGACGCCCGCCTCCGCGAAGGCCGGGATCAGCCGCAGCGCCTGCTCGGCCGTCCAGGCGCCGTTGGGGTCGAGCAGCAGCCGTACGGCGGGGGCGGCCTCGTGCACGGCGCGGACCCGGGCGAGGTCCTCGGCGGGGTCCGGGGACCCGGCCTTGACCTTGAGCAGCCGGAATCCGGCGGCGGCCAGCCGGTCGGCCTGGACGGCGGCGAGCGCGGGCTCGCAGATGCCGATGGTGCGGGCGGTCGGGGCGGCCACCGGGGCCAGGCTGCCGAGGAGTTGGTGGACGGGCGCGCCGGCCCGCTTGCCGACCAGGTCGAGCAGCGCGGCCTCGACGGCGGCCAGCACCCCGGCCGGCAGCTCCTTGAACCGGGCGTCGCCGCGCTGGAGTTCGACCAGCGCCTGCTCGGGATCCGGGAACCGCTCCAACGCGGGCCGCACGTCGTCGAGTTCGCGCAGGATGCGGCTGGTGGGCAGGCGCAGGTGGGTGCTGCTGACGGCCTCGCCGTGCCCGGTCAGCCCACCGTGGCGCAACGCCAGCTGGACGGCGTCGCGGTGGGCCATGACCGAGCGGGAGATCCGCAGCGGCTCGGCCAGCTGAAGCCGTACGGTACGGACGTCGAGCCTCATGGGCGCTCCCTGGGGTGGTCGGTCGGGCGGGGCTCGGAGGCCTGGCCGGGGACGGCGGCGATGTGGTGGTTCGGGTCGGTGACGGCGGCGGCGCGGTGGGCCGGATCGGCAGCCGGGTGGCGGGCCGGGACGGTGACGGCGCGGTGGGCCGGATCGGTGACGGTGTGGCGAGCCGGATCGGTGACCGTGCGGCAGCGGGCCCAGCCGGTGACCTCGACCGCGCCCGGGTGCGGGATCTCGATCGGGCGCGGCGCGGCCCGTTCCGGCTCCAGGCCGTGGCGGCGGCAGAAGGCGTCGTCGTACACGGTGCCGAGGTAGCGGTGCGGGCCGTCCGGGAAGACCGTGGCGACGGTGGCCCCGGGGTGGACCCGGGCGGCCCAGGCGGCGACCAGGGCGACCGCCCCGGTGGACCAGCCGCCGCTGACGAAGCAGCCCCGGGCCAGTCGGCGACAGGCGTCGACGGCCTCGGCCGGGCCGACCCAGTGCACCTCGTCGAAGACCTGGTGGGCGACGTTGCGCGGGTGGATGGAGCTGCCGAGGCCGCGCATCAGCCGGGGGCGGGCCGGCTGGCCGAAGATGGTGGAGCCGACCGAGTCCACGCCGATCACGGTGAGGCCCGGCCAGCGGCGGCGCAGCGGGGCGGCGAGGCCTGCGCTGTGCCCGCCGGTGCCGACACTGCACACCAGGACGTCCAGCCGGTCGAGCTCGGCGGTGAACTCCTGTGCCATGGCGTGGTAACCGGCCGCGTTGTCGGGATTGTTGTACTGGTCCGGCCAGTAGGCGCCGGGGATCCGGTCGAGCACCTCGTGCAGCCGCCGCAGCCGGGCGGCCTGCCAGCCGCCCTCCCGGGCGGGCCGGTCGACGAGCTCCAGCCGGGCGCCGTAGGAGCGCAGCAACTGCCGCATCGAAGGCTCCAGTTCGGCGTCGCCGATGAGCACCACGGGGTGGCCGAGGGCCTGTCCGGCGAAGGCCAGACCGATACCGAGGGTGCCCGAGGTGGACTCCACCACGGTGGCACCGGGCCGGAGTTCGCCGCGGGCGTGGGCGCCGCGCAGCATCGCGACGGCGGAGCGGGCCTTCATGCCGCCGGCGCCGAGGCCTTCGAGCTTGGCCCAGAAGCCGGGGTGGGGGTGCGGCAGCGGGGTGCGGATCCGGGCGAGCGGGGTGCGGCCGAGCAGGGACAGCAGGTCGGGGTTGCCGAGCGCGGTGGAGAGCAGGGCGGTCATCGGGCGGCACCTCCGTTCACCGTCGGCGCGCCGTACGGGCGGGGCCGGGGCGGGTTGGCCCGGGAGTGAGGCGTCAGGGGCAGGTGGGCCGCGTTCGGGTGGGCCGTGTCGGGGCCGCCGTAGAGGTGGATCACGCCCGGACCGCCGTCGAGCCAGAAGAACGGGTAGGGCTCGGCGCTGACCGCGCTCACCCCGTCGCCGAGCAGCAGCGGCAGGACGGCGCTGCCGCTCTGGGCGAACAGCACCAACGGCTTGCCGGTGGCGCGGGCGTGGTCGAGCAGCGGGTCGAGGCTGCCGTTGCCGAGGGTCATGCCGGAGGCGAGGATCGCGTCGCACTCCGCCAGGTGGGCGGCGGCGTCGGTGCGCACCGGTTCGTCCCACTCGGTGCGGCCACCCTTGAGGTCACACGGCAGGTAGTCGACACCGCGCGAACGCAGCTGTTCCAGAAGGGAGTTGACCACGCCGATGACCAGGACCCGGCGGATGCCGGCCGATGGCAGCAGACCGGCCACGGCCCGGGCGCGGGCCCGGGACTTCTCCAGCGAGGAGCCGGCCGGCAGCCGGTGGGGCCGGGCGCCGTGGGCGGGGGTGTGCGGGCGGCAGTGCATCAGGTAGGCGTCGAGGGCGGCGGCCCGGACGGGCGTGAGCGGGTGGTCGAGCAGTTCGGCGACGCTGGCGCCGACGCAGTCGGTGAGGGCGTCGGCGGGCAGTTCACCGGGTTCGACGGCGCAGGAGCCGACGGCGGCGCCGAGCCGCAGGCCGAGCACCTCGTTGCGGTAGCCACTGGCACGGCCCTCGTGCCGGACGGCCTGGGTGGTGGTGAAGGCGAGGGCGATCCGCTCCCCCGCCGGGTCGGGGCCGTACCGCCCGGCGCGGGCCCGCTCGGCCAGCGACTCCAGGACCGGGGGGCGTCGCGCCACGGCGGGGGCCTGGTCGCCGGTGGGGGCCTGGTCGCCGGCGGGGGCTTGGTTGCCGGCGGGGGCTTGGTTGCCGGCGGGCGTACGGAGGTCGGCGGGGGTCGTCACGCGGGCACCGCCTGCGGCTCGGCGGCCGGACACGCCTCGGCGGCGTAGCGCGGGGTGAGCGCGGCGAGCAGCCGTTCGGCCGTACGGCGGGCGCCGGCGCCCTCGGTGTCGGCCGTCATCAGGTGGCCCAGGTACTCGTTGTTGCTGGTCGCGGGCCGGACCTCGCGGCCGGGGCCGGCCAGCGACAGCTCCACCACGGCGGGGTCGCGGCGCACCTCGGGCTCCCCGTCGAAGCCCTCCAGCAGCCCGTCGCGCTCCGGCAGCAGGAAGGCGATGGCGGCGCTGGCCACACCGGTGGGGTGGACGGCCAGGTCGGGCACCCGGCCGAGGGCGACGTCCACCGCGGCGGCGGCGAGGTCGACCCCGGTGACCCGGCGGACCAGCTCGGTGATCCGGTTGCCGGCCGGGCGCGGATTCACCTCGACCACCCGGGGGCCGCCGGGGGTGAGCCTGATCTCGGTGTGCGCGACCACCTGGTCCAGGCCCAGGGCGTCGAGCGCGGCGACGGCGGTGCCGGCGGCGGCCCGGGCGTCCGCGGGGCCCAGCGCGGCGGGGAACATGTGGCCGGTCTCGACGAAGGACGGCGCGCCGCCGAGGCTCTTGTCGGTGATCCCGACCACATGGGTGGCGCCGCCGTAGGAGACCGTCTCGACGCTGACCTCGGGGCCGGTGAGCAGTTCCTCCAGCAGCACGGCGGACTCCCGGCGCTGCCCCCGGGCGTTCACCGGGAACCCCTCCAACGCCCGCATCGCCGCGTCGAGTTCACGCCGGTCGGCGACCTCGCGGACGTACATCCCGGCGCACAGGTCGACCGGCTTGACCACCAGCGGGTAGCCGATGGCGCGGGCGGCGGCGAAGGCCTGCTCGCGGTCGGCGCAGAGCGCGTACGCGGGCCCGGCGACGTCGGCCGCGCCGAGCGCGCCGCGGGTGAGGTCCTTGCGGCAGGCGGCGGTGACGGCCTCCGGGTCGGGCCCGGGCAGACCGAGGTGGCGGGCGACCCGGGCGACGGCGGGCAGGTAGTAGTCGCAGGAGGAGAGCACCCCGTCGAAGCCGAGCACCCGGTGCAGCCGCTCGGCGTACGGGAGCAGGGCGGCGGGGTCGTTGGTGTCGGCGGTGAGGACGTTCTCGGCGGCGAGCAGCGGGTGCGGGCCGTCGGCCGGTGCCCCGGCGGCGCGCAGGTAGTGGTGCAGGTCGCGGGTGAGGAAGGTGAAGCGGTGGCCGCCCTCGCCCAGGGCCCTGGGCAACAGCCTGCTCATGGAGCCGACCCAGCTCTCGATGACCAACAGATGCGCCACGGCTCTCCCTCGTCGACGGCCCCGGCCGGAGGGGCCGGGTGGTGCCGAGGGAGAACTTAACGGCATTCGTTTTCATTTTCAACATGCATTCGACGGTTCGGCAGATGAAAGTCGTTTTCATGTAGGCTACCGCTCGCCCCAGCCCGCCGTCACCCGCCGGAGCTATCTGATGAAGCGTCAATCTCCTTACCTGATCCGCCATGCGCTCCCCGAGGACGTCCCCGGTGCCCGTCGGCTGATCCTCGACACGCTCTACCGCGAGTTCGGCTACGGCTACGTCCCCGACTGGCACGCCGACGTGGTCGACCTCCAGGGCCACTACCTGGACCACCCCCGCCACACCCTGCTGGTCGCACGCCACGGGCCCGAGGTGGTGGCCACCACCGCGCTGCACTCCACCGGCCCGGCCCACCCTCCGCACCCGCGCGACCTGGCCGACCGCTACCCGTCCGGACCGACCGCCCAGCTGGTCCGGGTGTACGTGCGCGCCGAGCACCGCCGGCACGGGCTGGCCCGCGAGCTCGTCCGCCGGGCCTGCGGGTTCGCGGCCGCCGAGGGCGGCTACCGGCAGGTCTACCTGCACACCAACACGGCGATCCCGGGCGCCGAGGCGTTCTGGCGCAGCCTCGCCGAGGAGGTGTACGACGCCCGCCCGACCGGTGAGCACGGGCCCGGGGTCGCCACCGTCCACTTCGAGATCCCGCTGCACCGCCCGGCCCTGGTCCGGGCCGGTCGCAGTACGACGTGACGGCGATGTGACCGCGATGTGATGCAGGTCACACTTGAGATCGAAATACCGGGGATGGAGTCCCCGTTTAACCCTCCGTACGTGAAAACGGGGAAGACTTCCCCGCTATCATCGGAAGCGTAGGAGGAGAACCGTGAGCAGCGCCGCCGCCCCGACGCAGGCCGTCCGCACGCCCAGGCTGCGGGCGGACGCGACCCGCAATCGCGAGCGGATCGTGCTGGCCGCCCGGGAGGTGTTCGTCGAGCTCGGCGCGGACGCGCCGCTGGACGAGATCGCCAAGCGGGCCGGCGTGGGCAACGCGACGCTGTACCGGAACTTCCCCGACCGCCTCGCACTGATCCGCGAGGTGGTGCTCCTGGTCAAGAACCGCATCCTGGCGGCCGCCGAGGCCGCACCCGCGGAGAGCACCGGCCCGTTCAACGCCCTGGAGCGCTTCGCGCACGCGGCGGCGGACGAGCAGCTCGGCGCGCTCTGCCCCCTGCTCACCCGGCGCCTCGACCCCGAGGACCCGGCCCTGGTCGAGACGCGCGAGCGCCTCACCGCCAGCGTCGGCGCCCTCGTGGAACACGCCCGCGAGGCGGGCGAACTGCGGCCGGACGTCGACCCCACCGACCTGTTCATCGTGGTCAGCCAACTGACCCGCCCACTGCCGGGTACGTCCTGCGTACTGCTCGACGACTTCGTCCACCGGCACCTGCAGCTGTTCCTGGACGGCCTGCGGGCGCCCGCCCGCTCCACCCTGCCCGGCCGGGCGGCGACCTTCGAGGACTTCCGGCCGCAGGACTGACCCCCGGCCCCCGGGGCCCGACCCGGCCCGCCCCTTACGCCCCCGCACAACCCCGGCGCGACCCGCATGCCCGCGGACCGTCACGCCCGTTCCCTGCCTGCCTCCTTACACCTGCGCCTTACACCTGCCGCCTTGAGCCTGTCGCCTTACGTCTGACCCGAACCCATAGCGTCCGCACACGCACCGCCCTTCATTCGCAAGCCCTGACCCGTGAAGTGAGTACCCCCATGTCCCGAACCGCCGCGACACCGGCCGCCGCGCTGCCCGATCCGAGGCGCTGGAAGGCCCTGATCTTCATCGGCCTCGCCCAGCTGATGGTCGTCCTCGACGCGACCATCGTGAACATCGCCCTCCCCTCCGCCCAGCGCGACCTCGGCATATCCGACGGCAACCGCCAGTGGGTGATCACCGCCTACGCCCTGGCCTTCGGCGGACTGCTGCTGTTCGGCGGCCGGATCGCCGACCTGTGGGGACGCAAGCGCGCCTTCGTGGTCGGCCTGGTCGGCTTCGCGGCCGCCTCCGCGCTCGGCGGCGCGGCCGTCAACACCCCGATGCTGCTCGGCGCCCGCGCCCTGCAGGGCGTCTTCGGCGCACTGTTGGCACCGGCCGCGCTGTCGCTGCTCGCCGTGATGTTCACCGAGGCCAAGGAGCGCGCCAAGGCGTTCGGCATCTACGGCGCCATCGCCGGCGGTGGCGGCGCGATCGGCCTGATCCTCGGCGGCCTGCTGACCGAGTACCTCAACTGGCGCTGGACCTTCTACGTCAACATCCCCTTCGCCGTGGTCGCCGCCGTCGGCGCCGTCCTGGTGATCCGCGAGCCCGCCGGGGGCCGCAACCGCGACCGGCTCGACATCCCCGGCGTGCTGCTGGTGACCACCGGCCTGGTGGCCCTGGTGTACGGCTTCACCCGCGCCGAGTCCGACGGCTGGAGCTCGGGCGTGACCATCGCGATGTTCGTCGCCGCCGCCGTGCTGCTGGGTGCGTTCGTCCTGGTCGAGCGGGTCGTCAAGGCGCCGCTGCTGCCGCTGCGCGTCGTCCTGGACCGCAACCGCGGCGGGGTCTACCTGTCGCTCGGCCTGGCCGTGATCGGCATGTTCGGCCTCTTCCTGTTCCTGACCTTCTACCTCCAGGTGGTGCTGGGCTACAGCCCGGTGATCAGCGGCGTGGCCTTCCTCCCGATGGTGGCCGGCATGATCATCGGCTCCACCCAGATCGGCGCCCGGCTGATGACCCGGGTCGCCCCGCGGTACCTGATGGCCCCCGGCTTCCTGGTCGCCTCGCTGGGCATGCTGATCCTCACCCAGATCGACCTGGACAGCTCCTACCCGGCGCTGATCATGCCCGGCCTGATCCTGATGGGCCTCGGCATGGGCACCGCCTTCATGCCGGCGATGAGCCTGGCCACGCACGGCGTCCAGCCGCGCGACGCCGGCGTGGCGTCCGCCATGGTCAACACCTCGCAGCAGGTCGGCGGCGCGATCGGCACCGCGCTGCTGAACACCATCGCGGCCAGCGCCACCGCGACCTACCTCGCCGCGCACGCGGCGGAGGGCGCGGCCACCCCGGCCGCCGCCAAGGTCCTCCAGTTCCAGGGCATGGTGCACGGCTACTCCACCGCCATCTGGTGGTCCTTCGGGATCCTGCTGGCCGCGGCCGCGATCGCGTTCACGCTGATCAACACCGGCCGGCCGGGCGGCGCGGGCACGGTCGCCGGCTCGGCGGCCGGCGCGGGCGAGGCGGAGAAGGTGCCGGTGATGGCCCACTAGCGGCGGCCGGGCCGGAAGCCGGGCAAGCCGGCCGGCCTGGGACCCGGGCGGACCGGGAGCTGGGCGAACCGGCCGGCCTGGGACCCGGGCGGACCGGGCCCAGTCGGGTCGGGCCGAGCGAATGAGGAGCGGCCCGTCCGGTGCGAGTCACCGGGCGGGCCGCTTCGGCTTTCCGCCTCCGGGTCGCCGGGGCTCTGCGGCCGGGGTTCCAGGTCGCGGGGCTCTGGGGCGTCGGGGCTCTGGAGCGTCGTGGCTCCAGGGCTCCGGGTCGTCGGCGGGACGGACCCCCGAAGCAAACGGGGAGAACCCCCCGGTTATTGTGGTCCCCGCACGCGAAAGCGGGGAGCAATCCCCGCTTAACCTCGGGGTGCCCGCCACGGCGCCCACCGGACAGGGGGAAGTGGGACATGACCCGCACACCGGCTCCCGGACGCGCCCGGCGCGCGGCCGACTGGGCGGACGGCCGACTGGGCCTCCACACCCTGGCCAGGGCCAATCTGCGCAAGATCTTTCCGGACCACTGGTCCTTCATGCTGGGCGAGATCTGCCTCTACACCTTCGTGATCATCATCCTCAGCGGCGTCTACCTGACGCTCTTCTTCAAGCCGTCCATGGGCGAGGTGATCTACGACGGCTCGTACGTGCCGCTCAAGGGCGTGCCGATGTCCGAGGCCTACGCCTCCACGGTGGACCTCAGCTTCGAGGTGCGCGGCGGACTGCTGGTCCGCCAGATCCACCACTGGGCGGCGGTGGTCTTCGTCGCGGCGATGTTCGTCCACATGATGCGGGTGTTCTTCACCGGGGCCTTCCGCAAGCCGCGCGAGATCAACTGGCTGTTCGGCTTCCTGCTGCTCTTCCTCGGCATGCTGGACGGCTTCTTCGGCTACTCGCTCCCCGACGACCTGCTGTCCGGCACCGGCATCCGGTTCATCGAGGGCGTCGTGCTGGCCCTGCCGCTGGTCGGCACGTACGTGCAGATGTTCCTGTTCGGCGGCGAGTTCCCCGGCACCGACATCATCCCGAGGTTCTTCACCATCCACGTCCTGCTGGTCCCCGGGATCATGGTGGGCCTGCTCGTCGCGCACCTGATCCTGGTCTTCTTCCACAAGCACACCCAGTGGGCCGGGCCCGGCCGCACCGAGCGCAACGTGGTCGGCATGCCGCTGATGCCGGTGTACATGGCCAAGGCCGGCGGGTTCTTCTTCCTGGTCTTCGGCGTCGTCGCGGTGATGTCGGCCGTCGCCACCATCAACCCGATCTGGGCGTACGGCCCGTACCGCCCCGACCAGGTCTCCACCGACGCCCAGCCGGACTGGTACATGGGCTTCGCCGAGGGCCTGATCCGGGTCATGCCGGGCTGGGAGATCGGCCTGTGGGGCCACACGCTGAACCTGGGCGTGCTGATCCCGTTCACGCTGTTCCCGCTGGTCCTCGGCGCGATCGCGGTCTACCCGTTCGTCGAGAGCTGGATCACCGACGACGAGCGGGAACACCACCTGCTGGACCGCCCGCGCAACGCCCCCGTCCGCACCGCCCTCGGCGCCGCGTGGATCTCCCTCTACCTGGTAATGCTGGCCGGCGGCGGCAACGACCTCTTCGCCACCCACCTCCACCTGTCGCTCAACACCATCACCTACGCCGTACGGGTGGGCTTCTTCGTGGTTCCCGTCGCGGTCTTCGCCATCACCCGCCGCTGGTGCCTGGGCCTCCAGCGGCGCGACCGCGAGAAGGTGCTGCACGGACGCGAGACCGGCGTCATCCGGCGGCTGCCGCACGGCGAGTTCGTCGAGGCGCACGCACCGCTCCCGCAGGCCGAACTGCACCGGCTCACCGCGCACGAGCAGCCCCGAGCCCTCGAACTGCCGGCCCCGGTGGACGAGAATGGTGTCGCCCGGCGGACGGGGATCCTCGCCCGCACCCGGGCCCGGCTCTCCCACGGGCTGTACGGGGAGGGCAACCGGATCCCGAAGCCCACGGCCGAGGAGTACCGGGCGCTGCACGCGGGGCCGGGTGACCTCGGGCCGGGGCACTCGGGTGACCCTGAGCCGGGGCACTCGGGGCCGGGGTACTCAGGCCACTCGAACCGCTCGGACCGCTCGGACCGCTCGGACCACGAACTCACCGGCGACCACGGCCACTGAGGTCAGGCCGCCCGTCGCCCCGGGACGCGAGGAGGACACCGTGCACCACCGCACCGACCGGCTCGCCGACAGCAGATACCTCCTGCTCACCACCTTCGACGAGGACGGCCGCCGGGTGGAGTCGCAGATCTGGGTGGTCGCCGACGGCCCCGCACTCGGCATCTGGACCCCGACCCACTCCGGCGAGGCCGAACGCATCCGCCGCCACCCCCGGGTCCTGATCGGCCCCTGCGACGCCCACGGCCGCCCCACCGGGCGTCGGTTGCCGGCCCGCGCCGCCGTCTGCGACGAGGACGACACCGCCCGCTACCGGACCTCGCTGATCAACAAGTACGGCCTCACCGCCCTGTTCGCCCTCGCCCGCAGCCGCATCAAGGTGGGCCTGGCCGGCACGGTCGGCATCCGCATCACCCTCAGCGAGATCGAGCGACGCCTGATCGGACCGGAGTGGGAGCTGCCGGCCACGTACTGCCCGAACTGAGGGCGCGACCCCACCGGGTCCCGCCCACGGCGAGGGTGCGCCCGGGACCGACGGCGTGGGACGGCGACGATCGGCAGCGGGCGGGGACGCGGGGGCGGCCTTCGGGCCGGCCCCGCGTCTCGTTCACTGTTGTGTCGGCTTCACCGTTGTGTCCGCGTTCACTGCCGCAATGATGTTCACGGCTGCGGTGGCGTTTACGGCGGGGTTGATGTTCACGTTGGCATTGGCATTCACGGTTTCGGCAGCGTTCACTGCCATGTCGGCGTTCACCGTTGCGCCGACGTTCACCATCCCATCGGCGTTCACTGCTACGTGAACGTTCACTGATGGGTTGGCGTTCACGGCGACACCACGACGCACCGCGGCGCTCCCGTTCACCATGGCGCCACCGCTCACCCTGGAGTGAGGGTCCACCACGCGGGCACTGTTCACGTTCCCGTGAACGCTCACCACAACCCCGGCATTCACCGGATCGTGAACGCTCACCGGAGCGCCACGGCTCACCACACCGTCATCGTTCACCGCATGCCACTGCCCGAGGAGCCTCCTCCAGGGTCACGTCCTCGGGGGCTCTGGCGAGGTCCCCCGGTTCACAGGCCTCACGGCCGGTGCCCTCGTGCACCACGAGAATCGGCCGCGCCGAGTCGCTGGGCACCACCAACTGCGGGTGGCCACAACGCGGGCAGATCAGCGGGATTGTCGGCATCCGGACCTCCCTCCGTATGCCCCACGGGAAACCTGCCTGGAAACCGCCGGGCCCGAGCCGGCACCTCCGAGGGCCACCGGCGCCATCGGCCGGCCACCGGCCGCCGGCCACCTGGCACCGGCCACCGGTCGCCGGCCGCCCGGCGCCCGCCGAGGTCAGGTCAGCGGGTGGGTCGGGATCGGGCTGAGCGCCTGGATCTCCCCGTGCGCCTTGCCGAGGAGCTGCGAGGCAAGGTCGTTGAGCGCACGCGCCGCCGAGATCTCCTCGCCGACCCTCAGTTGCTCCGGGTCGGACGGGTGCCTGCTGGTGTAGCCGTGCGCCCGCAGCTCCGTACCGTCGCTCAGCCTGAGCAACGCGGCCGCGGACGTCCTGGCCCCTTCTTCGCGGAACTCCATCTCGATGTGCCAACCGACCAGAGTCTTCATGGCGGATCACCTCCATCGGTTACCTCTCCAGAGTGCGCCGCACCCAGCGTGAACACCAGAGATGGCGGACTTGAACGCGTTCAATCTCCCGCGTACAGTCCTCGACGAAGGAACTTGAACACGTTCAAGACAGGTGCGCCGATGTCCGCCTTGCCCGCCGGAACCACCGAACTGGTCAACCTCCTCGTCCTGCTCGGCATGGGCGCCGTGATCCCCCTCGGCCTCGCGCTGATCGACGAACCCGGGCTCGCCCGCCTCCGCCGCTGGTGGCCGCTGGCCGCCGTACCCGGCGCGCTCTCGCTCTGGCTTCCGCGCGGCGCCCTGGCCGCCGGCTGCGCGACCCTGTACGCGCTCGGTACGCTCGCGGTCGCCGCCCACGCCCCGGTGCGACTGCTGCGGGAGCGTTCCCTCGCCCCGCGCGAGATCGCCGTGCTGACCGCGCTGGCCTCGCCGCCCGTCGCCGGGATCGCGCTGGTCGCCGAACGCTCCGGTCACCGGCTGCTCGGCTTCGACCTCGACATCCTGGCGCTCACCGTGCCGCACTTCCACTACGCGGGCTTCACCGCCGCCCTGGTCGCCGGACTGGTCTGCCGCGCCGCGCCCGACCGCGCCGAGGCCCGCTGGGCCGCGCTCAGCGTGCCGTGCGGCACCCTGCTGGTGCTGGCCGGCTACTTCACCGGGGACTGGGTCGAGCTCGCCGGCGCCGTGGTCCTGACCGCCGGGATGTGGCTGGTCGGGCTGCTCGGCTGGCGCGACCTGAGAACCCGCACCCCCGACCGGGGCACCGCCACCCTGCTCGCCGTCTCCTCGGCCGTCCTCGCCGCGACCATGCTGCTCGCCCTCTGGTGGGCACTGGGCGAGGCCTCCGGCATCCCTCACCCCACGCTGAGCTGGATGGCGGCCACCCACGGCGTCGGCAACGCGCTGGGCTTCGCCCTCTGCTCCCTGCTCGCCTGGCGCCGCCTCGGCGGCGCACCCGGCCACGGAGCCACCGAGGCGCCCGTCCGCACACCCGACCACACAGCCGTCCGCACACCCGACCACACACCCCAGGAGGCCCGCCCGTGAACCCGGACCCCGGCACCCACCCCGACCTCAACTACCCCGAGGTCGGCGCCAGTACCCGGCCCGGTCCGCTGCCCGTGGGCTACCGCCACCTGCACCACCGGGTGCTCCTCGGCCACGGCCGCGCCGCCCTGGAGGCCGCAGGCGAGGCCGTGCTCGACTGGCGGATGCACCGCGCGGGCGGCGTGCTGGTCACCTCCGACGCGGTACGGGCGGAGCCCGGGGCGGCTGTCACCTGCGCGATCGGCCTCGGTCCGCTGCGGGTCGGCGCCCCCTGCCGGGTGATCTGGAGCGAGCGCGGCCCCGACCGGTACGGCTTCGCGTACGGCACCCGGGAGGGCCACCTGGCCGTCGGCGAGGAGACCTTCCTGGTGGAGATGGCCCCGGACAAGGCGGTCTGGTTCACCGTCAACGCCTTCAGCCGACCGCAGAGCCGGCTCGCCCGGGCGGCAGGGCCGCTGATGCCACTCGGCCAGCGGCTGTTCGCCCGTGCCTGCGGCCGCGCACTGACCCGAATCGCCTCCACCGCGCGGTAGTCGCCAGCCGGGAGGCGACCGGCGCACGGGCCCGCCGTACGGAAGACTCCTCTTGTGATCGTGTTGCAGCCCGTCCTTGAGATCGTCCTCCCCGACGACTTCGACCTCTGGCCCGTCGCCGAGGTCGAGCCGTACGGCTTCCTGGCGCTCGACGGTTCGATGACCCCGGAGCAGGTCGGCGCGGCCGTCGCCCGGATCGCCGACCACAAGCGGGCCGAGCCGGAGGAGCCCGACCGGCCCGACGGCAAGGCCGAGGACCCGTTCGACGCCCTGCTGTGCGGGCCGGCCCACTGCGAACAGCCGTACGCGCCGGGCGGGTTCCGGGTGGCCGACCCGTCCACCGGTGCCGTACTCGTTCCCGGCTGCTGCAACGGAGTCGAGGAGTGGCGCGACTGGCTGGACATGCTCGACGGGCACGGCCCCCGCGGCTTCGGTCACGACCCCTCCCCCTCCCCCTCCCCCTCCGCCGAACTCCTCGGCGACACCGCCCGGTTGACCGTGGCGAACGAGCGGGAGGACAGCCCGGTGATCGAGCTGCCCGCCACCGAGCTGCGCCGGCTCGTCGCCGGGGCCGAGCGCGACCTCGTCGACTTCCTGGACCTGGCCGGCCGCTGGGCTGCCGTCACCCTCCCGGCCCGGCACGTCGCGCCGGTCACCGCCGCGCTCGCCCGCGCGCTCGACCCCGGCCCCGACCTCGCCCTGGCCCCGGCCCCGGCCCCGGCGTAGCCCCCGGCCCCGCCCCCCGCTCCCGCGGACTGAGAGCAGGCCGCGGGAATGGGCCGGCACGGGAGCACGCCGGCCTGAGAAGTCACCGACGTGAGAGCCCACCGGCGCAGCGCCCGGCCCGGCGATCAGGCGGGCGCCGCCGGCACGCTCACCAGGAGCTTGCCCCCGTCCAGGGTGCGTACCTCGAAGTGATCGATGTCGGCGGGACGGAAGCCCACACCGCCGACAGTGCGCAGGGGCGCGGGCATGTCGCTCGTACCGTAGCCGACCGCGGGGACGCTCCAACTGGTGACGGTCTGGCGCTCCCCGGTGCGTCCGACGGCGATCAGGCTGCAGGTCAAAGGCCCCTGCAGGCGGGAGAGTTCGAGGCTCACCTGGCTCCCCCAGCCCTTGCTCTCCACGCCGACGCGCGCCTGTGCGCCGGTGTCCGGGTCGGTGGCGGCGAACTGCGGCGCGGCGACGGTGGCGGGAGGCGCCGGGTCGGCGGAGACCAGGACGGCGGTGACCGCCGGGCCGCCGATCACCAGTACGGAGGCCGCCAGCGCCAGCACGAGGCGACGCGTCCGGCCACGACGGCGCCGGGTGGACACCTCGGCGACCAGCCGCTCCAGGCTCGCCGGGCTCTCCTCGTGCTCCGAGTTCTGCGGGGAGCCCCCCGAGCCCCCCGAGCCCTGCCGGGAGCTTCCCGAGTCCTGCGGGCCGGGAGCGGCCGGGGCGGCGTAGCCCGCGGCCGGGTCGGCGGCTGCCACGTACTCGGCCAGCAACCGCTCCATGAAGGAGAGTTCGCCGACCTGCCGGGCGCACTCCGGGCACCCGGCCAGGTGCACCTCGAAGGCGGCGCGCTCGGCCGGATCGAGCACGTTGAGGACGTACGCGCCGACGTCGACGTGGTCCTGCCCGGACGGCGTCACGATGTCACTCCCCTTTCCTCCAGCGCGAGCTTCAGCGACCGCAGTGCGTAGAACACCCGTGACCGTACGGTACCGGCGGGGATGCCGAGTTCCACGGCCGCCTCGTTGACCGTCCGGCCCATCAGGTAGGTCTCGACGATGACCCGGCGGTGCGCCTCGGTCAGGTCGTTGAGCGCCTCGGAGATGGTCATCAGCCGGAGCGCCCGGTCGAGTTCGTCCTCGGCGGGCAGCAGTTCCAGCGGCGCCGGGTCCACCTCGCGCGGACGGGCCTGGCTGCTGCGGTGGCCGTCGATGACGATCCGCCGCGCGACCGTGACCAGCCACGGCCGCAGCGAACCGGAATCCGGATCGAGCCGGTGGATGTTGCGCCAGGCCCGGACCAGGGTCTCCTGCACCACGTCCTCGGCGCGCTGGCGGTCGCCCGCGACCAGGTGCAGCACGAAGCCGAGCAGCGGCCCGGCGTGCTCCCGGTACAGGGCGCGCATCAGCTCCTCATCGGGCGCGGACGATCCGCGCGCCGCAGGGTCGCTATGGCGGTGCTCCCCAGTCACCACGCCATCCTTGCGCACCCATCACCTCCGGGTCGAGTTTCCACGGCCCCGAGCGGCCGGGTGGTGCGGGCGCTCGGGGCTGTCCGTTCGCACGGTGACCGGCCACGGGCGCCCCCGGGCCGGCCGCCGGCTCAGTAGCCGCCGTAGCCGGGGGTGCCCGACCCGGTGGGCGCGGCCGCCTTCTCGCCGGTCGGGGCGACGACGAACCAGTTGCCGCCGACCCCCTGGCCCTTGGTCTCGCCCGGCTTGGTGTCCGGGGCGTAGCGGTAGAGCGGCCAGCCGTTCAGGGTGAGCTGCTTGGCGCCGTCGGCCCGGGTGACGCTGCCGACGAGCTTGGCGTCCAGGCCCTTCACGGCGGCCGGGTCCCCGGCGGGGACGGGCGGCCAGGTGACGGCGCAGTTCCCGTTGCAGTTGGAGACCGGCGGCTTGGCGGTGTCCTTGTCGAAGCGGTAGAGCGTCAGGCCCGCCGCGTCAGTGACGATCGGACCGAGCTTGGGGTCCGTGGCCACCTGGAGCGGGGAGCCGCCGGCGGGTGCCCCGGTCGGGGGCGCGGACGGAGCGGCGGAAGTGGCCGGGGCGGAGGTGGCCGGGGCGGCGGCTCCGCCGTCACCGGAGGAGCCGCAGGCCGTCACCAGGGCGAGCGTGGTGAGGCCCGCCGCGGTCAGCAGTGCGGTGCGGCCGGTTCGGCTGGTGGTGCGCATCGGTGTTCCCCCTGGGTGGGCGCGGACCGGCACGCTCCCGGAGCCGGTCCCGTCGTGTCGGTGCGGGCACCTCCTGCGGCGCCCGTGCCCATGAGTACGGACCGGATCCGCAGATCGCTCAACGCCCGGCGGATTTTTTTCCGGCGGGTTCGAACGGGCTCCCGGCCCGCGGGGACGGGACGGTTCCCGACCCGTGGGAACGGGAACCTTGCCGACTCGTCGGGTCGGGTCGGGTCGGGTCGGGTCGGGTCGGGTCGGAACGGCCACCGGCTCGCGGGCAGGGGATGCCCCGCCCGTACGGGCGGAACGGCCGCGACCGGCGAGGGGCCCGCCACGGTACCCCCGGACGGGGCGGGCGGGCCCGGAATAGCCGCGCGGTGCGGGCCGTTGTCCGGGGCGCACGGCCTGAACCAGCATCGAGCCACCTCCGGAAGGCAGGATTACCGACATGAGCAACACGGTCGAGCTGACCAAGGAGAACTTCGACGAGATCGTCCCCGGCCCCGAGGGCAAGGACTTCGTCTTCATCGACTTCTGGGCGGCCTGGTGCGGCCCGTGCCGGCAGTTCGCGCCGGTCTTCGAGAAGGCGGCCGAGCGGCACTCCGACCTGGTCTTCGCCAAGGTGGACACCGAGGCGCAGCAGGAGCTGGCGGCGGCGTTCGGGATCCAGTCGATCCCCACGTTGGCGATCATCCGGGAGGGCGTCATGGTGTTCTCGCAGCCCGGTGCGCTGCCGGAGGCGGTGTTCGAGGACCTGATCGGCCAGGCCCGGAAGCTGGACATGGCCGAGGTGAAGCGGAAGGTCGCCGAGCAGGGCGGCGCGGAGGACGCGACGGTCTGAGCCGCCGCCCGCCGGCCTCGGCGGGCGTGACGAGCGGCCCGGGGTGTGACGCACCCCGGGCCCGTCGTCATGCCAGCAGGCGTGCGGCGAGGCCGTCGAGGAGCAGGCGTACGACCAGGTCGGGATGAGCGTGGCCGGCGGCGCGCTGAGCCGCCCGGGGGCGGGGCCCGCAGGGGCGGGGGGCCGCGGGGCCGTCAGCCCGCGCTCCACCGGTCGAGCCGCCCGGCGAGGGCCCGCACCTCCTCGCGCAGGGCGTCCGGGGTGCGCACGGTGAACGGCCAGCCCAGTCCGGCCAGCATCACCGCCATCCCGTCCAGGTGCTGGGCCCGGGCCCTCAGCAGCACCCGGCCGTCCCCGGTCCCGGTGACCGTGCCGGCGGTGGGCGGGATGCGCAGCCGGGCGGCGTCCAGGGTGGTGTCCAGGACCACCTCGACCTCGTGCTGCCAGGGCACCGCCGCCAGCGACTCCATGACCCGCCGCACCGGGTCGAAGCCCTCCGGCGGTTCGAACACGACCTCCCGCAGTTCGGCGCGCGTGATCCGGTCCACCCGGAAGGTGCGCGGCTCGCCGCTGCGGTGGTCCAGGCCGGTGGTGTACCAGCGGCCGGAGTGGAAGACCAGCCCGTACGGGTCGAACTCGCGGTCGCTGGGCTCCCCGTGCCGGTCCCGGTAGGAGAGCCGGGTGCGCCGGCCCCGGCGGGTGGCCTCGGCGAGGGTGAACAGGGCGGCGGCGGCCGGACTGGGCCCGGCGGCGGGGGCGGCGGTCAGGCCGAGGGTCAGTTCCACCGCCTCGACCCGTTCGCGCAGCGCCGGCGGCAGCACCCGCTGGATCTTGGCGAGCGCGGACTCCGCCGCCCGCTCGCCCACGGACAGCCCGGAGCGGCGCCCGGCGAGCAGTCCGAGCACCACCGAGGCGGCCTCGTCCGCGGTCAGCATCAGCGGCGGCAGCCGGTAGCCGGGCAGCAGCCGGTAGCCGCCGTACCGGCCGCGCTCGGCCCGGACCGGGATGCCGAGCTCGACCAGCCGCGCGGTGTAGCGGCGCACCGTGCGCTCGTCCACGTCCAGGCGCTCGGCCAGTTCGGGGCCGGTGAGGCCGGGCCGGTCCTGGAGCAGTTCCAGCAGGGCGAGCACGCGGCTGACCGGATGATCCATCCGTACTCCTCGCCCATCGGGCCCGAATCCGGGCGGGTTCCGTCCTGATTCGATCCTAGAGTCGGAGACGTCGGAAGTCCCGCGATCTCCCGAGGTGGATCACCATGAGCACGTTCGTTCTCGTTCCCGGTTTCTGGCTCGGCGCCTGGGCCTGGGACGACGTCGCCCGGCCGCTGCGCGAGGCCGGGCACACCGTCCACGCCGTGACGCCCACCGGCCTGGCCGAGCGCTCCGCCGAGGGCGGGCCCGGGGTCGACCTGGAGACCCACATCACCGACCTGACCGATCTGCTCACCCGCGAGGACCTCTGGGACGTCGTCCTGGTCGGTCACAGCGGCGGGGGCGCCCCGGTCACCGGCGCCGCCGACCGAATGCCCGAGCGGATCAGCCGCGTGGTGTACGTGGACAGCGGCCCGCTCCTCGACGGCAGCTCGCTCGCCGACCTGTTCCCGCCGGAGACCAACGCCCGGATCGCGGCCACCCTGGTCGACGGCTGGGGCTACCCGCTGCCGTCCTGGGAGGAGCTGACCGCCGAGGGCTCCAGCCTGGACGGCCTCGACGAGGCGGCGCTGGCCCGCTTCCGCGAGCGGGCGACCCCGGAGCCGCTCGGGGCGGTCAACCGGCCGCTGCGGCTCACCGGGGGCGGCGAGAAGCTGCCGAAGACGCTGCTGACCTGCTCGTTCCCGCTGGAGCAGGTGCGGGCCATGATCGCCTCCGGGCACCCGTTCTTCTCCGCGCTGGGCGGGGACGAGTGGGAGCTGCGCGAGCTGCCCACCGGGCACTGGCCGATGTTCTCCCGGCCGGCCGACACGGCGGCGGCGCTGGCGGAGATCGCGGCGGGCTGAGCCCGACGGGGCGTCCGGCGGGCGCCCGTCCGCACCCCGACCACACCCCGACCACACCCTGACCGCGCACGCGGACACACGTGTGCAGGACACACGTGTACACGTGTACGCCCGCGCGGCACCGGGTACGCGGAGCCCCTGACCAACAGTGAACCGGTCACCCCGGCGCAGCCCGCCGGGGTGACCGACGGCACCACGGAGGAGCGGGTATGAGCGGGCAGCACGGCGGCGGGTCCGGCACGCACGGCGGGAGCGGGGACGCCGAGGAGTACGACGTCATCGTGCTGGGCGCCGGCTCCACCGGGGAGAACGTCGCCGACCGCACGGTCGCCGCCGGCCTGCGCACGGTGATCGTGGAGAGCGGGCTGGTCGGCGGCGAGTGCTCGTACTGGGCCTGCATGCCGAGCAAGGCGCTGCTGCGGCCGGTCGCGGCGCTCGAAGCGGCCCGTTCGGTGGCCGGCGCCCGGGAGGCCGTGGGCGGCGGCCGGCTGAACGCGGCGGCGGTGCTGGCACGCCGGGACTCCTTCACCTCCCACTGGCAGGACGACGGCCAGGTGAAGTGGCTCCGCGACACCGGGATCGACCTGGTGCGCGGGCACGGCCGGCTGGCCGGCGAACGGACGGTGACGGTGGCGACCGCGGACGGCGCCGAACGGCGGCTGACCGCCCGGCACGCCGTCGCCGTCTGCACCGGCAGCCGCCCGGTGCTGCCGCACGACGTGCCCGGCCTGGCGGACGCCCGACCGTGGACCAACCGGGAGGCGACCGGCGCCCGGGCCGTGCCCGGGAGGCTCGCGGTGGTCGGCGGCGGCGTGGTCGGCGTGGAGCTGGCCACCGCCTGGCGGGCGCTGGGCAGCGAGGTGGTGCTGCTGGTCCGCGGCGACCGGCTGCTGCCCCGGATGGAGCCCTTCGCCGGCGAGCTGGTCGCCGAGGGGCTGCGCGCGGCCGGGGTCGACCTCCGCTTCGGCACCGGGGTGAGCGCCGTGGCGCGCGACGGGGACGGCGTGACGCTCACCCTCACCGAGGGCGGTCCGCTGCACGCCGACGAGGTGCTGTACGCGACGGGCCGCGCCCCGCGCACCGCGGACATCGGGCTGGAGACGGTGGGGCTGAAGCCCGGCGACTGGCTGGCGGTGGACGACAGCTGCACCGTGCGCGGGGTGGACGGCGACTGGCTGTACGCGGCCGGCGACGTCAACCACCGGGCGCTGCTCACCCATCAGGGCAAGTACCAGGCCCGGATCGCCGGCGCGGTGATCGGCGCGCGCGCCAAGGGGAGCGAGCTGGACACCGCGCGCTGGGGCGCGCACACCGCCTCCGCCGACACCGCCGGGGCGCCCCAGGTGGTGTTCACCGAGCCGGAGGTCGCGGCCGTGGGCCTCACCCTGGAGGCCGCCGAGCGGGCCGGTCTGCGGGTCCGGGCCGTCGACCACGACCTCGGCGCCGTCGCCGGGGCCTCGCTGTACGGCGACGACTACCGGGGCCGGGCCCGGGTGGTGGTCGACCTGGACCGATTGGTGCTGGTCGGCGCCTGCCTCACCGGCCCGGGCGTCGCCGAACTGCTGCACTCCGCGACCGTCGCGGTGGTCGGCGAGGTGCCCGTCGACCGGCTCTGGCACGCCGTGCCCGCGTACCCGACGATCAGCGAGGTCTGGCTGCGGCTGCTGGAGGGTTGCCGGGGGTGACGCCCCGCCCGTACGGGAGACGCCGGGCGCGGCCCGCCGCCCGCACGGGAGACCGGCGCGGCGGGATGTGGCCGCGCCGGTCCGGCGGCAGACTGGCCGGTGGAGCCGGGGAGGGGCTCCCGGGGGCCGTTTCGCCGACCCGGGTGGTGTGAGGGAATTGACCGAGGTGCTGTTGGCCGTCGGAACCGAGAAGGGCCTCTTTCTCGGCCGCAGTCGCGACCGGCTGGACTGGGAGTTCAGCGGGCCGCACTTCGCGATGAACGCGATCTACTCCGTCTCCGTCGACCGGCGCGCCGACCGGGTGCGGATCCTGGTGGGCGCCGACAGCAGCCACTGGGGCCCGTCGGTCTGGCGCTCGGACGACCTCGGGGCGAGCTGGTTCGAGCCGCCGCGCCCCGCGATCCGCTTCCCCGAGCACACCGGGGCCGCCCTCACCCGGGTCTGGCAGCTCCAGCCGGCCGGACGGGAGGCGCCCGGGGTGGTGTACGCGGGCACCGAGCCCGCCGCGCTGTTCCGCTCCGAGGACGGCGGCGAGACCTTCTCGCTGGTCGAGGCCCTCTGGGAGCACCCGCAGCGCGCCGAATGGGGCGCCGGCTACGGCGGCCAGGGCCTGCACACCATCGTCACCGACCCCCGGGACCCCCAGCGGCTGCTGGTCGCGGTCTCCAGCGGCGGCGTCTACCGGACCAAGGACGGCGGTGCCGGCTGGCAGCCGTCCAACACCGGTCTGCGGGCCGAGTTCCTGCCCGAGGAGAGCCAGTACCCCGAGTTCGGCCAGTGCGTGCACAAGATCGCCCAGGACGCCGCCGACCCGGACCGCCTGTACCTGCAGAACCACGGCGGCGTCTACCGCAGCGACGACGCCGGCCACAGCTGGCGGTTCATCGCCGACGGCCTGCCCGCCGACTTCGGCTTCGCGGTGGCCGCCCACCCGAGCCGGGCGGACACCGCCTACCTGTTCCCGCTCGGCGGCTCCGGGGACCGCATCCCGCCCGGCCGGCGCTGCCGGGTGTTCCGCACCGAGGACGCCGGCACCACCTGGCAGCCGCTCTCCGACGGCCTCCCCGACGAGGACCACTACGGCGTGGTGCTGCGCGACGCGCTGCGCACCGACGACCTCGAACCGGCCGGCATCTACTTCGGCAACCGCACCGGCGAGGTCTACGCCAGCCGGGACGAGGGTCTGACCTGGCGGCTGCTGGTCTCCCACCTCCCGGACGTGCTCTGCGTCCGCGCCGCGGCGGTGGCCTGAGGCGCCCGCCGGCGGGCCCGTCCGCCCGCCTGCGCTCGACGGGCGGACGGGCGGACGGGCGGACGGCGGCGGTGCACCCGGGGACGGCGGTGTCAGCGGGCGGCCGTGAGCGGCGGGTTGAGCCGGGCGAAGCCCTCCTGGCGCTCGTACGGGAAGTACGGGTACGGGGCCGGCCTGGCGCTCGCGGCGTCCAACCGGGCCATCTGGTCGGGGGTGAGCTGCCAGCCGACCGCGCCGAGGTTCTGCCTCAGCTGCTCCTCGTCCCGGGCACCGATGATCACGGACGAGACGGTGGGCCGCTGGAGCAGCCAGTTGAGGGCGATCTGCGGGACGGCCCGGCCGGTCTCGGCGGCGATCCCGTCGAGCGCGTCGACCACCCGGTAGAGGTCCTCGTCGGCCACCGGCGGGCCGTAGTCGGCGGTCCGGTGCAGCCGGCTGCCGGCCGGGAGCGGCTCGCCGCGGCGGATCCGGCCGGTCAGCCGGCCCCAGCCGAGCGGGCTCCACACCACGGCCCCGAGGCCCTGGTCGGCGCCCAGCGGCATCAGCTCCCACTCGTAGTCACGCCCGATCAGCGAGTAGTAGACCTGCTGGGCGACGTAGCGGGGCCGGCCGTGCCGATCGGCGGCGGCGAGCGACTTCATGGTCTGCCAGCCGGAGAAGTTGGACACGCCCAGGTAGCGGACCTTGCCGGCCTGGACCAGGGTCTCCAGCGTGGCGACCACCTCCTCGACCGGGGTCGCCGCGTCGTAGGCGTGCAACTGGAAGAGGTCGAGGTAGTCGGTGTCGAGCCGGCGCAGGGCAGCGTCGACGGCCGCGATCAGGCGGGAGCGGGAGGTCCCGGCGTCCATCGGGCCGTCCCCGAGGGGCAGCCCGGCCTTGGTGGAGATGATCACCTTGTCCCGGCGGCCCTTGACCGCCGCGCCCAGCACCTCCTCGGAGGCCCCGTCGGAGTAGACGTCCGCCGTGTCGAACATGGTGATGCCCGCGTCCAGGCAGATGTCCACGAGCCGGCGCGCGGCCTGCACGCCGGTGTTGCCCCAGGCCTCGAAGAGCGGCCCCCGGCCGCCGAAGGTGCCGGCTCCGAAGCTCAGCGCGGAGACCTTGAGTCCGGACGCACCCAGCTGCCTGTATTCCATCTCAACCCCCAGGGACGATAGCGTGAGCAAGCACTAACGGGTCTGTGGTTCCGTTAGGCTCGTGATCGACGGTAACACGATGAACGCCGCTAATGGAACTGGAGTCCCGTTATGAAGGAGCAGGATGCCCTCGCGGGCACCCCGCAGGGCCTGCCGAGGGGCCCCGCACAGGGCTCCGGCCAGGCCCACGCGAAGGGCCCCGACCATGGCTCCGGCCAGGACGCCGGCCAGGACGCCGACCAGGCGGGCGACCCGGGTGATCCGGGTGATCCGGGCGATCCCGGCACGGTCCGGCCCGGTGGGCGCACGGCCCGGGTGCGGGCGGCGGTGCTCCGAGCGGCCGGCGACACCCTGGCCGAGCACGGCTTCGCCGGGACCGACCTGGCCGAGGTCGCCCGGCGGGCCGAGGTCGGCAAGACCACCGTCTACCGCCGCTGGGGCTCGATGACCGGCCTGCTCGCGGACCTGCTCGCCGACATGGCCGAGCAGTCCCTGCCGCGCACCGACGCCGGCTCGCTGCTGGACGACCTGACCGCCAACGCCCTGCTCGTCCAGCGCACCCTGACCGACCCCCGGCAGGGCCCCCTGTTCCGGGCCCTGCTCACCGCCGCGAGCTGCGACGCCAAGGCCGCCGAGGCGCTGCACCGCTTCTACGCCGTCCGCGTCGACGAGTGGGCGCCCTGCGTCGACCGGGCCGTCGAGCGGGGCGAGGCGCCGCCCGGCACCGACCCGCGCGAAGTCGTCCGCGCGGTCTCCGCCCCGCTCTACTACCGACTGCTGACCTGCCCGGACCCGCCCACCCCGGCGGACGCCGAGCGCTCCGCGGGGGCCGCGGCCGCGGCGGCGAAGGTGGGGGCGTACGTCCGCCGTCCCGCGTGAACCGCGACACCCGCCCCGGCGCCGGACATCTGGATCCCGCTGGACAGCTCGGCGTGATCCTCTCCGACCGACCGTCAGATCCCCCTATACTCCCCCTGCTTGAGCCGGGGATTTTCGGACAGGGGTGGGACATGGCCGAGGCTTCCATCGCGGGATGGGCGCTGCTGAGCACACCGGCAGCCGTCGTGGCCGGGTCGGCCCTGCTCGTACGACTGGGGACGTACCCGCTGCTGCTCAACGCCCAGGCGGCCGGACGGCGGCGGGCGGCCGCGGCGCACGGCGTGCCGGTGCCGGAGCGCGGGCCGTCGGCGCTCGGCAACCGGCTGGTCACCGGCCTCACCGTGGTCGGCGTCCTCCTCCTGCTGCAGGCCGAGACGGGGAGCCTGTGGGACCTGTGGTTCCCGGAGCTGAGGGGCGCCATCGTGACCAGCCCGCTCTCGCCCTACAGCCTCGTGTACGGCCACCACTACGACTGGCTCTACGGCCCACAACTCGGCCTCGCGCTGGTCGTCCTGGTGGGCTGGCTGTGGCTGTGGTTCCTGACCCGGCGCAACCTGCTGACCATCGGCATGCCCGCACCGGCCTGGGCGGCCGCCCGGGGGCGGATCGTCGCGGGGCTCATCGCGGGGCTGGTGACCGGGCTGCTCGTGCTGCCGATCGGGCTGGTCCTCGCGGCCCTGGTGTTCCAGGCGGCCGCCTTCACGGCCAGCCGGCGGCCGGCCCCGGTCGTCCCCGGGACCACCCCGCCGGCACCCGTACCCGTGCCTGTACCCGCGTCCGCACCCCAGGGCGTTCCGGCGCCCCGGCCGTACACGCCCACCCAGGTCGACCGTGCCGGCGCGCACGCCCCCGTGCCCGCGCCCGTACCCACCGCGCCCGCCGGGTCCGTGCCGCACCAGGAGCTGCGCGGGTACGAGCCACGGGTGATCGGCGGGTACCGGCTGCTCGGGCGGATCGGCACGGGTGGCATGGGGACGGTGTACCTGGCGCGCCGGGAGGGATCGGCGACGCAGGTGGCGCTGAAGACCATCAACCCCGAACTGCTCGACGACACCGAGCTGTTGCGCCGCTTCGAACGGGAGGCCGAGGTGCTGGGCATGGTGTCCGGCGCGTACACGGCACGGGTGCTGGACACCGGGGTGGCGGACGGGCGGCCCTACCTGGCGATGGAACTGCTGGACGGACGCCCTCTCGACGCGCACCTGCGCGAACAGGGCCCGATCCGCTCGCCGCAGGCGCTGCGGGCCCTGGCCCTCGCGCTGGCGACCGCGCTCGCCGGGGTCCACCGGCTCGGGCTGGTCCACCGGGACCTCAAGCCCGGCAACATCATGCTCACCACCGCCGGACCGCGCCTGTTGGACTTCGGCATCGCGGCGATCGTCGACGGCACCCGGCTGACCCGGACCGGCGGCGGCCCGGGGACACTGACCTACATGGCACCCGAGCAGTTCGGCGACGAGCCGGTGGGCCCGGCCGCCGACGTCTGGGCCTGGGCCTGCTGCGTGGTGTGCGCGGCGCACGGGGCCAGCCCGTTCGCGGCGACCAGCACCGGCGCGGTGATCCGCCGCATCGTGGACACCGGCCCGGAACCGGCCTCGATGGCGACGGTCGAGGCGCTCGACCCCTCCCTCGCGGCGACCGTCCGCCGGGCGCTGGCCGTCGAGGCCGCCGAGCGGCCCGCCGACGGCGCCGCCCTGCTGGACCTGCTCACCGCACCCGAGGGGCCCGGCCACACCCGGCCGGACGCGGGCGCGCTCCGGGAGGAGATCACCCTGGGCTGGCGCACGCTCGCGCTCTGACCGTCACACACCGCCGGCGACTCCGGGGGCCGGCGGGTCGCGGAGTCTGCGGGTCAGGGGGTCCGCGGTTTGCGTGGGTCAGCGGGTCAGCTCCTCGGCCAGCAGGTCCATCAGCAGCCCGTCGTGCCAACTGCCGTCGGGGCCGCGCTCGTACCGGCGCAGGATGCCCACGGGGCGGAAGCCGACCTTGGTGTAGCAGCGGATCGCCGCCAGGTTGTCGGTCGCCGGGTCGATGACCAGCCGGTGGTGGCCCAGGTCGTCGACGAGGTGGCGGGCGAGGGTGCGGACGGCGTCCGTGCCGACGCCGCGGCCGTGGACGGCGGTGCCGAGGTAGATGTCGATGCCCGCGTGGCGGTAGTCGGGGTCCGCCTCGGCGTACCACTGGATCGCGCCGACCACCCGGCCCTCGTACTCGATCGCGAAGGTCTCCGCGTCCGGGTCGGCCAGGTCGTCGGTGACCGCCGCCGTCAGGTCGTCGCCCCCGCGCCAGCGTCCGTACACCTCGGGCTCGGCCCGGATGGCCGCGAGGACCGGCACGTCCTCGCCGGTCGGCGGCCGGAGCCGCACCAGTTCTCCCCGCAGGATGGGCCGCGTCCCGGTCATGCCGCCATGATTCCACGGGCCGCTTCGGGGGCGGTCGGATTTACGTTGCGCGCTACCCGGCCGGGACGGGATGATCTCCGGCCGTGACTGCACTCCTGGCCGTTCTCGGGGCCGCCCTCCTCACCGCCCTGTTCCGAAAGTTCTTCCCCTCCGGCGACGCCGCCGACGCCGACGACGGCGCCCGTGACTGGGCGCGGAGGTCGTTCGACGCGGCCGCCTACGGACTGGTGCCGCGCGACGAACTGGAGCCCGCGCGTTCCGGACCTCCCGGCCCGTCCTACCGCCGCCGGGAGATACAGGCGATCGCCGACTCCGCGTGGCAGGGCGACTGGCGGCCGGCCGCCGCGTACGTGGCCTCGGCCCGGGACGACTGGGACGAGCGCTGGTCGCGGATCCAGCTGCTCGAACACATCGCCACCAAGGGCGACGAGTGGCTGGAGTCGTGGCGCTCGGCCGAGCCGGGCGACTGCGACGCCGCCACCCTGGAGGCCCGCCTGATGGTGCACCGGGCCTGGGAGATCCGCGGCAGCAAGTACGCGCACGAGGTGCCGGAGGCGGACATGGCCGAGTTCCGCCGCCTGCTGCCCGCCGCGATCGAGGCCGCGCGCCGGGCCTCGCTGCTGGCACCGGAGAACCCCGGCCCGTGGGTGGTCATGATCACCGCGGCCCGCGGGGCCCAGTACGAGCCGGACCGCTTCCGGCCGCTCTGGGACGAGCTGGTCGCCCGCGCGCCGTTCCACTACGACGCGCACTGGCAGGCGATGCAGTACTGGTGCGCCAAGTGGTTCGGCTCCGACGAGGAGATGCTGGACTTCGCCGAGCAGGCCGTGCGCAAGGCCCCGGCGGGCAGCCCGCTGGCGGGGATCCACCTGTACGCGCTGCAGGAGCTGGAGAAGCGCAACGGCGCGGGCGCGCTGCCGAAGGACCGGGCTGCGCGGGACCTGCTGACCGCGGTGGCCGCCTCGCTGGCGACGGTCCCCGAGGACGACGAGCACCTCTGGCAGCTGCGGCACCGGCTGGCGTACCACCTCGGCCGGGTCGGGCTGCACGCGGAGGCGCTGGAGCAGTTCCGGCTGCTGGGCCCGTGGTGCGGGTCGTACCCGTGGACGGGGGAGGACGACCCGGCGCTCGCCTTCGACCTGGCGCGCGGGGTCGCGGTGCGCCGCTCGCGGACCAAGCCGGACCCGGCGGCCGCGGCGGCGGGCGCCGCGCGGGC
>NZ_JBSGFD010000040.1:0-53941 GCF_053603215.1 Kitasatospora sp. NPDC004240
TGGAGCTCGCCGCCGGGCCCCCCCGCCGCCCCCCCCCGCCCGGCCACGGCCGGTGCTCAGCCCACGTACTCGGTGACCTTCGGGGCCCGCGCGGCCCGGTTGTCCTCGGCCGAGTCGTAGCCGATGAAGTACGCCGGACGGGACTGCGCGGCCGAGTAGATCCGGCCCACGTACTCACCGAGCAGACCGATGCAGAAGAGCTGGACGGCACCGAGGAACAGCATGCCGACGAAGAGCGAGGACCAGCCCGGGACGGTGTTGCCGAGCGTGTACTCCACCGCCGTGTAGATGCCGAGGGCGAAGCAGAGCACGAAGCTGAGCAGGCCCAGCCAGGTGGCCAGCCGCAGCGGGCTGGCGGAGAAGTTGGTGATGCTGTCGATGGCCAGGCGGACCATCTTCGACAGCGGGTAGTGGGTGCTCCCCGCGACCCGCTCCTCGCGCACGTAGACCACCTCGCCGCTGGGGAAGCCCAGCCACGGCACCAGGAGGCGGTAGACGGGCTGGTGCTCGGGCAGCGACTTCAGGGCGTCGACGGCGGCACGGCTCAGCAGGCGGTAGTCACCGGCCTGGTTGGGCATCTTCTTGCCGACGAGCTTGCGCATCAGCCAGTAGTACGCGCCGGCCGTGCGCCGCTTGAAGAAGGTGTCGGTGCCGCGGTCGCCGCGCACGCCGTAGACGATGTCGAGGTTCTGCTCCCGGGCGAGCGAGAGCATCTCCGGGATCTTCTCCGGCGGGTCCTGCAGGTCGGCGTCGATGGAGACCACGTAGTCGCCGTACGCGCGGTGGATGCCCGCGGTCAGCGCGGCCTGGTGGCCGGAGTTGCGGGCGAAGCGCACGATGCGGAACTCGGGCCAGTCCTGGTGGATCTTCTGCATGATCACCGGGGTGGCGTCGGTGCTGCCGTCGTCGATGCCGACGACCTCGTACGTGACGCCGAGCCCGTCCAGGATCGGCCGCAGGCGCTGCACCGTCAGCGGCAGGGCCTCCTGCTCGTTGTAGATCGGGATCACGACCGACAACAGGGGCGTCGGCAGTGCGTCCTGCTCCGCCGAGAGTGCTGCGTTGTACATCGTTGTTCGCCTGTCCCTATGTCTTTGTGAAGGTTCGGCCCGGGCCGGGGTGCGAGGGACGGGCCGGCCGGCCGAGAGATCGGATGCGGGAGGGATGTGCACGACCGGGCCCGGCGGGCTGGGGCCCGCGCGGCCGCGGAATCCCCGCCCCGGTGTCGGGCCGGCCCGCGGGGGACGCGGGGAGAGCGGGAACTGGGCGCCAGGCTAGCAGCAGCTTTTTACCCCTGCATGAAGGGCCCTGGCCGCCCGTCTCACCCGGTTCTCATCCGGCGGATCAGTGCTTGACCACCGGCGGCTCGTCGGAGGCGCGCCGCAGGGTCGCCATCGAACGGTCGAGGCCGTTCTTCAGCACCTTGGACAGCGGCTTCTCCACCAGCTTGTGGATCAGCCAGGCCGTCACCAGCACCACGGCCAGCGCCGTGGCGAGCGCCGCGGCCACGCCGAAGTCCTTGGTGAGCAGGTAGTGGATGAGCGTCCAGCCGACTTCCTGGTGGATCAGGTAGAGCGGGTAGGTGAGCGCGCCGGCCACGGTGAGCCACTTCCACTGCACCCAGTTGAACCAGCCCAGGGCCGCGCCGAGCACCAGGGCGAAGGCCAAGGTCACCGCGGCGGCCATCACCTTCCAGGAGAGGGGGTGGCCCAACACGTTGACGTAGATCGTCTGGATGTGCTCGATCCGGGTGAGGGCGAGGATCCAGGAGAAGCCGACGATGCCCCAGAGCAGCAGGTTCTGGCCGAAGCGGTACATCAGGAACATGCCGACGCCGGCGATGAAGAACGGCGCCTCGTCCGGCAGCACCATCGTGGTCAGCAGCGGGATCCCGGCCGCGGGGGCGAGCACCGACAGGATGCTCCAGATCCCGCAGAAGGCGACCACCTTGCGGTAGGTCAGCCCGGTGGCGACGACGATCGCGAACAGCAGGTAGAAGCGCATCTCGACCCAGAGGGTCCAGTACACGCCGTCGACGTGGCGCATCCCCAGCGGGGTCTGCAGCATCGTCAGGTTGCCGAGGACGGTCCGCGCGTTCAGGCCGTCACCGGCGCCCCATCGGGCGAACTGGTCGAGGTTGAGCACCACCAGCGTGGTCAGCGCGATGCCGGCCCAGTACGCCGGGTACAGCCGCACCACCCGGGAGACGAAGAACTCGCCCGAGCGCTTGCCCCAGCAGCTCATGCAGATCACGAACCCGCTGATGACGAAGAACAGCTCGACGCCCAGCCAGCCGTAGGCGGCCACCCGGTTGAGCAGCGGCAGCGCCTCCTTGGGGGTGACCCCCTGCCACACGCCGGCGATGCCGACGTAGGCCGTCCAGTGGAAGGACAGCACGCTGAGCGCGGCGAAGAGCCGCATGCCGTCCAGCGCGTAGAGCCGGGGGCGCCGGGCCGGTGCTCCCTCCGCGCCGTCCGGCCGGGCCGACGCGCGGCGCCGCAGTCGCAACGGCTTCGTCAGAAGCGGGGCAGAAGTCATTCCAGGGCGCTTTCGGCGAGTGGGGCGGTGGCCCTCGGCCGGTCCTCGCTCCGTGCGGTGACCGCGGGTGGCTCAGTTTAACGGTCGGGGGGCGCCGGCAGATCACCGGACCGCGTCGCCGTCCACCCGACACGCCGGAGGGCCCCGCACACCTCTCGGTGTGCGGGGCCCTCCGGTTCGCCTGTGGTGCAGGCAGGTCTACATCCTCGAATTACTTGAGGATCTTGGTGACCTGGCCGGCGCCAACGGTGCGGCCACCCTCACGGATGGCGAACTTCAGGCCCTCCTCCATGGCGATCGGCTGGATCAGCACGACGGTCATGGCGGTGTTGTCGCCCGGCATGACCATCTCGGTGCCCTCGGGGAGGGTCACGACGCCGGTCACGTCCGTGGTACGGAAGTAGAACTGCGGGCGGTAGTTGTTGAAGAACGGGGTGTGACGGCCACCCTCGTCCTTCGACAGGATGTAGGACTGGGCCTCGAACTCGGTGTGCGGGGTGACCGAGCCCGGCTTGATGATGACCTGGCCGCGCTCGACGTCCTCGCGCTTGATGCCACGGAGGAGCAGACCGACGTTCTCACCGGCCTGGCCCTCGTCGAGCAGCTTGCGGAACATCTCGATGCCGGTGACCGTGGTGGTGGTCTTGGTCTCCTTGATGCCGATGATGTCGACAGTCTCGTTGACCTTGAGGATGCCGCGCTCGATACGACCGGTGACGACGGTGCCACGACCGGTGATCGTGAAGACGTCCTCGATCGGCATCAGGAACGGCTGGTCCACGGCGCGGGCCGGGGTCGGGATGCTCTCGTCCACCGCGTGCATCAGGCCGAGGAGCTTCTCGCCCCACTCCTTGTCGCCCTCCAGCGCCTTCAGCGCGGAGACGCGGACGACCGGCAGGTCGTCGCCCGGGAACTCGTACTCGGAGAGGAGCTCACGGACCTCGAGCTCGACGAGCTCCAGGATCTCCTCGTCGTCCACCATGTCGGCCTTGTTCAGGGCGACGACGATGTAGGGGACGCCGACCTGGCGGGCCAGGAGGACGTGCTCCTTGGTCTGCGGCATCGGGCCGTCGGTGGCGGCGACGACGAGGATCGCACCGTCCATCTGGGCCGCACCGGTGATCATGTTCTTGATGTAGTCCGCGTGACCCGGGCAGTCGACGTGGGCGTAGTGACGCGCCTCGGTCTGGTACTCGACGTGCGCGATCGAGATGGTGATACCGCGCTGCCGCTCCTCCGGCGCCTTGTCGATCTGGTCGAACGGCGTGAAGGGGTTGATGTCCGGGTACGCGTCGTGCAGCACCTTGGTGATCGCCGCGGTAAGGGTCGTCTTACCGTGGTCGATGTGACCGATGGTGCCGATGTTGACGTGGGGCTTCGTCCGCTCGAACTTCGCCTTCGCCACTGCAGTCCTCCTGAGGACAGTTCTGTACGCCGTGCTGACGTCAGTTGGTCTTTGATCGGGTTGGGTACGGGAGGCCGAGGCATCCCATGCCGTCCCGCGGGTGGGGGCCGGAGGCCCCCGGGAGAATCCGGCCGGATTCTCCCGGGACGCCTCCTAATAGCCTAAGGGGTCCTAATCATCCCGAATGTCGGGCTGATCGGATGGCCGGCAGTGCCGGACCTTACTCGCCCTTGGCCTTGGCGATGATGTCGTCCGCCACGTTCCGCGGAACCTCGGCGTACGAGTCGAACTGCATCGAGTAGCTCGCGCGACCAGAGGTCTTGCTGCGCAGGTCACCGACGTAGCCGAACATCTCGGAGAGGGGCACCAGCGCGGAAACGACGCGGGCACCGTGACGCTCCTCCATGGACTTCATCTGTCCACGGCGGGAGTTGATGTCGCCGATCACATCGCCCAGGTAGTCCTCGGGCGTGGTGACCTCGACGGCCATCATCGGCTCCAGGAGGGCCGGGGAGGCCTTCTTGGCGCCTTCCTTGAAGGCCATCGAGCCGGCGATCTTGAACGCGAGCTCGGAGGAGTCGACGTCGTGCGAGGCACCGTCGAGCAGCGTCACGCGGACACCCTGGAGCGGGTAGCCGGCGAGCACGCCGAACTCCATGGCCTCCTGGCAACCGGCGTCGACCGAGGGGATGTACTCCTTCGGCACACGGCCACCGGTGACCTTGTTGACGAACTCGTAGCCCTCGCCGGACTCGATCGGCTCGATCGCGATCTGGATCTTCGCGAACTGGCCGGAGCCACCGGTCTGCTTCTTGTGCGTGTAGTCGATGCGCTCGACGCCCTTGCGGATCGTCTCGCGGTACGCCACCTGCGGCTTGCCGACGTTGGCCTCGACCTTGAACTCACGGCGCATACGGTCGACGAGCACCTCGAGGTGCAGCTCGCCCATGCCCGCGATGATGGTCTGGCCGGTCTCCTCGTCCGTGTTGACCTGGAAGGAGGGGTCCTCCTCCGCGAGACGCTGGATGGCGACACCCAGCTTCTCCTGGTCGCCCTTGGACTTGGGCTCGATCGCGACGCGGATGACCGGGGCCGGGAAGTCCATGGACTCCAGGATGACCGGGTGCTTCTCGTCGGACAGCGTCTCACCGGTGGTGGTCTGCTTCAGGCCCATGACGGCGATGATGTCGCCGGCGCCCACCGAGTCGATCTCCTCACGCTTGTTCGCGTGCATGCGGTAGATCTTGCCGATGCGCTCCTTCTTGCCCTTCACGGCGTTCAGCACCGAGGTGCCGGACTCCAGGCGGCCCGAGTAGACCCGGACGAAGGTGAGCTTGCCGAGGTGCGGGTCCGACATGATCTTGAACGCGAGCGCGGCGAGCGGCTCGTCGTCCGAGGCCTTGCGGGAGATCTTGACCTCGTCGTCGCCCGGCTTGGTGCCCTCGATGGACTCGATGTCCAGCGGGGACGGCAGGTACTTGACGACCGCGTCGAGCAGGGGCTGGACGCCCTTGTTCTTGAACGCGGTACCGCAGAAGATCGGCGTGAAGTCCGAGTTCAGCGTGCCCTTGCGGATCGCGGCCTGCAGCACGTCGAGGGGGATCTCCTCGCCCTCGAGGGCGAGCTCCATGACCTCGTCGCTGACGTTCGACACGGTGTCGATCAGCTGCTCGCGGTACTCGTCGGCCTGCTCCTGCAGCTCGGCCGGGATGTCGACGATGTCGTACATCTCGCCCTTGGCGGCCTCGGCGGACCAGACCAGCGCCTTCATGCGGACGAGGTCGACGACGCCCTTGAAGTCCGACTCGGCACCGATCGGGAGCTGCATGACCAGCGGGGTCGCGCCGAGGCGCTCCACGATGGTGTCCACGCAGAAGAAGAAGTTCGCGCCCGTGCGGTCCAGCTTGTTGATGAAGCAGATGCGCGGGACGCCGTAGCGGTCAGCCTGCCGCCACACGGTCTCGGACTGGGGCTCGACACCGGCGACACCGTCGAACACCGTCACGGCACCGTCGAGGACGCGCAGCGAACGCTCCACCTCGACGGTGAAGTCGACGTGACCCGGGGTGTCGATGATGTTGATGGTGTTGTCGACGTCGTCGACCGTCCAGTGACAGGTCGTCGCGGCCGACGTGATCGTGATGCCGCGCTCCTGCTCCTGCTCCATCCAGTCCATGGTGGCAGCGCCATCGTGGACCTCACCGATCTTGTACGACACACCGGTGTAGAACAGGATCCGCTCGGTGGTGGTGGTCTTGCCCGCGTCGATGTGCGCCATGATCCCGATGTTGCGGACCCTGGCAAGGTCAAGGGAGGTTGCAGCCATGGTGGCTCGTTCTCTCTCTGTCTAGTGACGGGGTTCGGACTACCAGCGGTAGTGCGCGAAGGCCTTGTTGGACTCGGCCATCTTGTGGGTGTCCTCGCGACGCTTCACGGAAGCGCCCAGGCCGTTGCTGGCGTCGAGGATCTCGTTCATCAGGCGCTCGGTCATGGTCTTCTCGCGACGGGCGCGGGAGTAACCGACCATCCAGCGCAGCGCCAGGGTGCTGGCACGGCCCGGACGGACCTCGACCGGAACCTGGTAGGTCGCGCCACCGACACGGCGGGACTTGACCTCGAGGGCCGGCTTGACGTTCTCCAGAGCGCGCTTCAGGGTCACGACCGGGTCCGAGCCGGTCTTCTCACGGACGCCCTCGAGGGCGCCGTAGACGATCCGCTCGGCGGTGGAGCGCTTGCCGTGCAGCAGGATCTTGTTGACCAGCTGGGTGACGACCGGGGAGCCGTAAACCGGGTCGATGATGACCGGGCGCTTCGGGGCGGGGCCCTTACGAGGCATTCTTACTTCTCCTTCTTGGCGCCGTAGCGGCTGCGGGCCTGCTTGCGGTTCTTGACACCCTGGGTGTCGAGGGAACCGCGGATGATCTTGTAGCGGACACCAGGAAGGTCCTTCACACGACCACCGCGCACCAGCACGATGGAGTGCTCCTGCAGGTTGTGGCCCTCGCCCGGAATGTAAGCGGTGACCTCGATCCCGCTGGTGAGGCGCACACGGGCGACCTTACGAAGCGCCGAGTTCGGCTTCTTCGGGGTGGTCGTGTACACACGCGTGCAGACTCCGCGGCGCTGCGGGGAGCCCTTCAGCGCGGGAGTCTTGTTCTTCTCGACCTTGTCCTGCCGGCCCTTTCGGACCAGCTGCTGGATCGTAGGCACCGTTTCTCCGTTTTCTGTGTGCCAAGGCTTGGTGGAACTAACCTGCGGTGTTACCCGTCCCACACGGCCCCGTGGTCGACCCACGCGGTCGGGTGTGTTGGGTTTCTTCCGGCACGGAATCCCATGAGCTGATGTACAGCGACGGCGCTCACGCGCGGGGCGCTGGAGGGCGCTCCGGCTTGGCGCGGCGGCCGGTGTGCATGCACGCACAAGGACCCGGGGACACCCCAGGCACAAGGTCAGAGCGTACCTAGCGCATCGGGCGCGGTCAAAACAAATGCAACGCCGCAGGTCGCCGCCGTGACCCGGGGAGCGGCCGGGTGTCGCCCGGACGGCGGCCCGGTGTCGGGGCCCACACCTGCCGCTCTATCACAGTGCGGGGGGCTTCGCCACTCAGACGCCCAGGAACAGCAGCCCCATCAGCAGCAGCGCCCAGCCCGCGACCGAGAGGTAGCCGAGGACCAGGCCGACGTTCGCCATGCCGTCGCCCTCCTCGTCCCGCTCCCGCAGCTGCTGCTTCGCCTTGTGTCCGAAGATCACGGCCGGGATCCCGGTCAGCCCGCCGGAGGTGAACGTCAGCACGCCCAGGACCAGCGCGGTCACCGCGGCGCCGTTGGTCCGGCGCGGCAGCGGCGGCGGGGGCAGGAAGGTCGCCGGGACGACCGGGACCATCGGCATCACCGCCACCGGCGGCGGCGGGAGCACCGCCGGCGCCACCATCGGCCCGGCCGGCAGGTCGGCGACGACCCGCGCCAGCTCGCCGTACGTCTGCGCCTGGCTCGCCAGGTCGAAGCGCTGGGAGTACTCGTCCGGGGTGAGCCGCCCCTCGGCGAACGCGGCCTTCAGCACGTCCACCGTGCGGTCCCGGTCGGCGTGCGAGGCCCGCATCGCGGTGTGCGGCAGCCCTCCCGACGGCACGGCGACGGGAGGCACCCCTCCGCCCCCGGAGCCCTGCTGACCCCACGGCTGCACGGCCATCCGCCACCTCCCGACCCCGGCACGCCCCGCGTGCACGCTGACGCTCATAGTGCAGGACGAACGACGCCCATCGGTAGTTGCCACTTCCGCCCAACACCTCGTGCGGATTCCGTGCCCGTGGACCGGCCCCGCCGCGGACCACCCGTTCGGCCGCGCCCCGGACGGTCGCGCCCCGGACGGTCGTGCCCCGTTCGGCGGCGCCCGCCGACCGCCGCCCCGCCCCGCCCGCGCTCCGGCATCATGGCTGATGGGCCCGAGCGCCCGAGGACACCGGACGCGACGAGGGCAGGAATCACCGTGGGCAGGCGCAGGCGGCAGGCCGGGGACACGACGGCGGACGGGGGTGCCGTGGCCCTGCTGGAACAGGCGGTGCGGCAGGTCGTGACCGCCCCCGAGGAGGGGCTGGACCTCGCGCTGGACACCGGCGCCTCCCTGCTCGCCGCCTCCCCCGGGCAGTGGCCGGCCGTCGCACGCGCCCTGCTGGCGTACGCGGAGACCGCGCTCGGCCGCTGCTGGTCGGCCGGCTGGCGCCCCGCCGACCTGGCCCGGGTGGTGCGGCGGGACCTCAGGCCCGTACACCTGGCCCTGGCCGTCGACCTGATCGCCGCCGAGGGCAGGCGCCACCCGGCCGCCGCGCTGGACCGGCGCTGGCGCGAGCAGCTGCGCGAGCTGGAGGCCGAGGTGTGGTGGTCCGACGACGCGCAGTACCTGACCGCCTTCGCCCAGCGCCACCGGCTGGACCGGTTCGCGCTGGCCACCGCCGCCCTGGAGCTGCTGCGCGGCTGGGGCCGGCTGCCCCCGATCTCCCCGGTCGGCCCGGCGCCCGGTCAGGCCTCGGCGCCCCGGACGGACCACCGGTCTGACCACCGGGCGGCCCGTCCGGCCGCGCACGAGCCCCGGATGCTGCCGCGGATCCGCGCGCTGCTGGCCAAGGCCGAGTCCACCGAGTACCCGGAGGAGGCCGAGGCGCTGACCGCCAAGGCCCAGCAGCTGATGGCCCGGCACAGCATCGACGAGGCGCTGCTGGCGGTCGACGGCGAGGACGCCCACGCCCCCGGGGCGCTGCGGATCGGGGTGGACAACCCGTACGAGGGGCCCAAGACGATGCTGCTGGACGCGGTGGCCGCGGCCAACCGCTGCCGGGTGGTGTGGGCCAAGGAGTTCGGCTTCTGCACCGTCATCGGCTTCGACGGCGACCTGGACGGCGTGGAGCTGCTGTACACCTCGCTGCTGGTGCAGGCGACCTCGGCGATGCAGCGGGCCGGCTCCCGCCAGCACCTGGACGGGGCCTCGCGCACCAAGGCGTTCCGGCAGTCCTTCCTGGTGGCGTACGCGGCACGGATCCGCGAGCGGCTCGCCGAGGCCACCGAACGGGCGACCAGCGACGCGGCGGCCGGCCGGCACGTGCACGAGGACGGCACCGAGGAGCGGCAGCTGCCCGACGAGCGGCTGCTGCCGGCGCTGGCCGCGCGGACCCGGGCGGTGGACGACGAGGTCGGCCGGATGTTCCCCAAGCTGGTCTCCCAGCGGGTGCGGGTCAGCGACGGCGAGGGCTGGGCGGCCGGCCGGGCCGCCGCCGACCGGGCGGCGCTGGGCGGGCGCGCCGGCGAGATCCGTCGCTGAGCCCGGTCGCCCCGCCCGCCCCGTGGGCCCGTCCGGCCGGCGCGCGGTGGCCGGACGGGCCCACCGTCGCCCCCGCCCGCCCGCGGGGCCAGTGGTAGAACGGACGCCGGGACCAGGTGAGGGGGCAGCGGTGACACAGGCGGCGGCGACGGTGACGGAGAGCGGGTTCGCGGACCGGGTCCGCGGGGCGCTGCTCGGCGGGGCGATCGGCGACGCGCTGGGCTGGCCGGTGGAGTTCCTGCAACTCCACCAGATCCGCGAGCAGTACGGCCCGGACGGCGTCACCGGGCTGCCGACCGGCGGCCGGATCGCCGAGGTCACCGATGACACCCAGATGACGCTGTTCACCGCCGAGGGCCTGATCCGCGGCTTCGTCCGCGGCTGGTCGGGCGGCGGCGGTTCGGTGCCGGAGGCCGTCCACGGCGCCTACCAGCGCTGGCTGCTGACGCAGCAGCAGGGCTCGCCGGACAGCACCCAGCCGGGCGTGCCGTACGACGGGTGGCTGCTGCGCCAGCCGTTCCTGTACGCGCGCCGGGCGCCGGGCAACGCCTGCCTGAGCGGGACGGCGTACCACCGGGAGTTCGAGGCGCCCTCCGCGCCGGGGCGGCCCGGGCCGATCAACGCCCACTCCAAGGGGTGCGGCACGGTGATGCGCTCGGCGCCGTTCGGGCTGGCCCGGCTGGGCGCCGAGCAGGCCTTCGGACTGGCCCTGCAGTGCGCCCAGCTCACCCACGGGCACCCGACCGGCTACCTGGCGGCCGGTGCCTTCGCGGCGCTGGTCGAGCGGGTCGCCGGCGGCACACCGCTGTGGACGGCGGTCGGCGAGACCATCGAGCAGACCGCCGAGCAGCCGCGCTCCGAGGAGACCGTACGGGCGCTGCGCCGGGCCGTGCGGGTGGCCGAGGAGGACGGCGGGCCGTCGGCCGAGGCGGTGGAGCGGGTCGGGCTCGGCTGGATCGCCGAGGAGTGCCTGGCCATCGCGGTGTACTGCGCGCTGGCCGCCGCCCCCGGGCCGGACCCGGCCCGGGAGGCGCTGCTGCTGGCGGTCAACCACTCCGGGGACAGCGACTCCACCGGCGCGGTCTGCGGCAACCTGGTCGGCGCGGCGTACGGGGCGGCGGCGCTGCCGCGGGACTGGACGGAGGCGGTCGAGGGCCGGGAGGTGCTGCTGCGGGTCGCCGACGACCTGCTGGTGCTCTTCGGCAGCCGCGAGCCGGCCCACCCGGCGCTGGAGGACCGCTACCCGCCGCACTGAGCCACCCCCTGCCCGGCCCACCCGCCGTGCTGGGCCGCCCTCCCGGCCTACCCGCCCAGCGGGTCGGTGACCTGGCCGAGGAACAACGGGCGGCCGGTCGCGGTGTCCCGGACCAGGAACAGGAACGGCCGGTCGATGTGCAGCTGCACCAGGTCCTTGGGCGGCGCCGCCGCGGACACGCCGTTCACCACCCCGCTGCCGGCGGCGGCCACCGTGCCCTCCTCGTCGACCTCGACGGTGGCCTTCTGCACGACCGCGCTCACGTTCAGCGCCCGCTGCGCCCCGGGGCCGGGGATGCCGCCGAGGTCGGCGCCGTCGAAGGCGGCCTTCACCCCGAGCGTGCGCAGCGCCGGGACCAGGTCGTGGGAGCTCTCGAAGTGGAAGCGCGGCACGGTCAGCTCGACGGCGCGCCGGTCGAGCGAGCCGAGGATGGTGGCCAGCTGGGCGTCGTCCAGCGCCTTGACGAACTGCTGGAAGCCGCCCTGCGCCGGGACGATCAGGTCCATCGCCAGGGTGCCGTCCCGGTAGGGGAGTTCGACCGCGGCCCAGGGCTGGCCGACGATGCCGCCGGAGCCCTGGGCGTAGCGCAGCGCGGCGGTCTGCTTCATGGTGGGGACCTGCGCGGTGGAACCGTCGGGTCGCCGGAACGGCCGGTCGGCGGTGTCGGCGCGCTTGAACGGCGACTCCCACTTGGCCTTGAGGTAGAGGGCGTCGGTGAGCACCAGCCGGGTGTCCCCGGTGATCGCGCGCTCGCCGAAGAGGTTCTTGATCAGGCCCTCGGTGTCCTTCTCCACCTGCTGGTTGACGGTCCTGCGGGAGCCTTCGGGGTCCTTGGCGAAGTCGGTGGTGTGCACGCCGGTGTCGAAGGCGGCGGCCAGGGTGTTCAGGTAGTCCGGATTGAGCGGGAAGCCCTGCTGGGCCCAGAGCCGGTCGGACTGGCGCAGGGTCAGTTCGCCGCCGGCGCGGGTGGCGCGGTTGAGGGCGCCGGTGGCGAGGGCGTGGTCGGCGGGGGCGAGTTCGGTGTGCAGCGCCCTGGCGAGTTCGTCGGCGGTGGCGCCGCGCGCGCCGGGCAGCAGCATGCTGAGCACGGTGGAGAGCCCGGACGGCGAGAGCACCAGGTTGCGGCCCTCGCCCTGGGGGGCGGCGGCCAGGGCGCGGTAGAGATCGAGGCCGAAGGCGGTGGTGCCGGCGGCGGCCGCGGCGACCCGGTCCGGGGCGACGGGCGCCGGGGTGCCGGGCGCGGTGGCGCGGACCACCACGGGCTCGGCGGCCCCGGTGCTGCCGCACCCGGTGAGCAGCGGCGCGGTGAGCGCGGCGGCCAGCAGCAGCGCGGCCGGGCGCCGGTGGCGGCCGGCGGCACGGGTGGCCGTACGGGCGGCGGCGCGGAGGTCGGCGCGCTCGCCGGTCCGCGGTGCGGTGGGACCCATCTCGGTACGACTCATGGCCCTTCGACGTGCCACCCGGCGGCCCGGTTCCGCCCGGCCGCCGTCGTGCTCAGTCCCAGAGCGCCCCGAAGGCCAGCAGTTCGTCGCGGTGCTCGATGCGCTCCACCCACTCCTCGGGCCAGGCCGCCGCGCCGTGCCGGGCACCGGCGAAGGCGCCGGTCAGGCAGGCGATCGAATCGGAGTCACCCGAGGAGTAGGCGGCCCGGCGGACCGCGGCGACCGGGTCGTCGGGCAGCAGCAGGAAGCAGAGCAGCCCGGTGGCCAGCGCCTCCTCGGCGATCCAGCCCTCGCCGGTCGCCAGGCAGGGGTCGGCCTCCAGGTCGGGACGGGCGAGCGCCGCGTCCAGCCGGTCGAGGACGCCCAGGCACTCGGCCCAGCCGCGCGCGATGAACGCCTCGGCGTCGCGGTCCTGCGCGTGCGCCGCCAGGTCCCCCAACCAGAACCCGTCGTAGCGACGGTGATTGGCCAGCGCGTACGCCCGCAACACGGCGGGCAGCCCGGACGGCGGCAGGCCCTCGGCGAGCTTGCGGACGGCGTACGCGGTGAGGTCGCCGGCGGCCAGTGCGGTGGGGTGCCCGTGGGTCAGCCCGGACTGCAGCTGCGCGGCGCCGGCCAGCTGCCGCCCGTCCAGCTCGCGCACCAGGCCGAGCGGGGCGACCCGCATGTTGGCGCCGCAGCCCTTGGAGCCGATGTCACTGGCCACCTGCCAGGGCCGCCCGGGGTGGGAGAGCCGTTCGCAGGAGCGCAGGCAGGTCATGCCGGGGGCGCGGTTGTTCTCGGGCGAGCGCCACCAGTCGACGAACTCCTCGCGCAGCGGCCGCTCCAGGCGCAGCGGGGTCAGCGGCCCGCGCTCCAGGGCGGTGCGCAGGGCGCGGGCGAGGGCCAGGGTCATCTGGGTGTCGTCGGTGACCAGCGCCTTCTCGGGGAGCCGGAGCCGGCGCCAGTCCGGACCCTCGTACGCGGCGATCATCTCGACCGTGCGGAACTCGGTCGGCCGCCCGAGGGCGTCGCCGATCGCCAGCCCCAGCAGTGCCCCCGTCGCCTTGCCCATCCCCGGCTCCCCCGCCCGCTCAGACCTCGACCAGCAGTTCCTCCAGCCCCCGGATCACGTAGCCGGGACGCCACGACGGCTCGCGGACCAGCCGCAGCCCGGGCGCCCGGCGCAGCAGCGCCCCGTACGACTCGGTGAGCTCCAGTCTGGCAAGGGGGGCGCCGAGACAGAAGTGGATTCCGGCGCCGAAGGTGATGTGCGGGTTGTCGGCGCGGGCGAGGTCGAGCCGGTCGGGGTCGGCGAAGCGGGCGGGGTCGCGGTTGGCGGAGCCGAACAGCAGGGCGATCTCGGAGCCGCGCGGGACGGTGACGCCGCGCACCTCGACGTCCTCCAGCACCCAGCGCTCGAACATCTGCAGCGGGGTGTCCCAGCGCATCAGCTCCTCGACGGCGGTGGGCAGCAGTTCGTCCACCGAGCCGCGCAGCCGGGCGAGTTCACCGGGGTTGCGGAACAGCGCCCACCAGCCGTTGCCGGTGGTGTTGACGGTCGCCTCGTGGCCGGCGTTGAGCAGCAGCACGCAGGTGGAGACCATCTCCTGCTCGGTCAGCGCGTCCGAGCCCTCCTGGGCCTGGATCAGCGCGCTGATCAGGTCCTCGCCGGGGGCGGCGCGGCGCTCGCGGATCAGGGCCCGCAGGTAGTCGGAGAACTCGATGCTCGCGGCGACGGCCCGGCGGGCGGTCTCCTCGGTCGGGTTGAGCTCGAACATGCCGGTGATGTCGGCGGACCACGGCCGCAGCAGGTGCCGGTCGGACTCCGGCACGCCCAGCATCTCGGCGATCACCGCGACCGGCAGCGGCTCGGCGACGGACGCGATCAGGTCGCCACCGCCCGCCGCGAGCAGACCGTCCACCAGCTCGCCGGCCAGCCGACGGACGGTGGGCCGCAGCCCCTCGACCATGCGCGGGGTGAAGGCCTTGGAGACCAGCCGGCGGATCCGGGTGTGGTCGGGGGCCTCCAGATCGAGCAGCCCGTGGTCGTTGAGGGTGTGGAACGGCTCGTGCGCCGGGTCCGGCCCGGGCCGGCCGAACTCCTCGTGGCTGAAGCGGTGGGTGTAGGTGCGGCCCAGCCGGCGGTCCCGCAGCAGCGCGCTGACGTCCTCGTACCGCGAGACCAGCCACTGGCCGCTCGGCTCGTAGTACGTCACCGGCGCGTGCTCGCGCAGCTCGGCGTACGCGTCGTACGGGTGGGCCACGAACGCCGCCGACCAGGGGTCGAACTTCGCCGTCGTCGTCATCGCTCGATCACTCCAGGCCGTGAGGGGGAGCCGGGACGATCATCGTACGCATGCGGCCTGCCCGTTTTAAGACCCCCGCGCGTACGACGTCCCCCGGCACCCCTAGGCCCCCGGCCCCCTCAGCCTCCTCGGTCAGCCTGCCGGCGTCCCGTGGCGCGCGATCAGCCGCTCCACCAGCGCCGGCAGCGCCTGCGAGATCGGCTCGCGGATCACCTCGTCCGCCGCCTCGTCGAACGGGGTCGGCTCGCCGTTCATGACGATCAGCCGGGAGCCGCTCCTCACCGCGTTGTACGGCAGCGCGGCGACCGGGAACACCTGCAGGCTGGTGCCGACCGCGATGAACAGGTCGCAGGCCTTGCTGATGCCGTCGGCCCGGCCGAGCACCTCAGGGTCCAGCTGCTCGCCGAACATCACGGTGCGCGGCCGCAGCATCCCGCCGCAGGCGCGGCAGGCCGGATCCTCCTCGCCCGCCGCCACCCGCTCCAGCGCCTCCTCCATCGGCCCCACCACCCGGCACCGGACGCACTGCGTCTCCCGTGCGGTGCCGTGCAGTTCGAGCACCTTGCGGGCGGGCAGACCGGCCCGCTGGTGCAGCCCGTCGACGTTCTGGGTGAGCACCCGCACCGGCAGCCCGGAGCGCTCCAGCGTGACCAGCGCCAGATGGCCGGGGTTCGGCTCGGCGGCGAGCGCGCCGGTCTCCACGCGCAGTGCCCAGGCCCGGCGGCGGACCTCCGGGTCGTTCAGGTACGGGCCGATGGTCACCAGCCGCTGGGCGTCGGGGTCGCGCTGCCACAGGCCCTGCGGGCCGCGGTAGTCGGGGATGCCGGAGTCCGTCGAGATCCCGGCACCGGTCAGGACGGCGATCAGCGGGCGCTTCTCGTTCATGCCCCGGACGCTACGGTCCGGCCGTCGGGGGCGCCAGCGAAATTCCGCCGACGCCCCTCCGGGGTCCTTGCACCGCCGTACACCGCCGTCCACCGCCGGGCCGGCGGGGCCGCTCAGGCCCGGGCGGCCAGCGGGCGGCGCACCCCGGCGAAGCCGGCCAGCGGGGCCAGGGCCACCAGGTGGAGCACGGCGGCCACCGGGATCAGCGCCAGGTCCGCCGCCGTCATCGCGGTGCCGACCAGCACCAGCACCGGGCTCCACCAGCGCAGCGTGCGCGCCCGGCCCGCCGCGGCGGCCACCAGCAGCGCCAGCAGGCCGACGTAGAACAGCAGCGGACCGACCGAGTAGAAGGCCGGCAGCACCCCCGGCTTGCTCTGGACGACGTCGAACATCCGGTGCTGGTCCGCCTTGTCCACGGCCACCGCGCCGACGTACAGGTCGATGCCGATCTGCACCAGCGAGGCCGCCAGTCCCGCGAACGCCGCCCCCGCGACCGCACCGGCACCGATCCGGCCCGCCACCCCCCGCGGGCGCAGCCCCCGGTGCAGCGCCGCCAGCACCACGCCGAAGAGCAGCAGTCCGACGAACATCAGGGCGTGGCCGACCAGCCAGCCGGCGCCCGGCTCGCGGGAGCCGTCCAGCAGCCGGATGCCGCCGTACAGGCCCATCAGGGCGGGGCCGCCGACGACGGCGAGCGGGGTGAGGCGGGCGGGCTTCGAGCTGTCCATGGTGCGCTCCGTATCTGCGGGTCCGTTCCGACACCACCGATCCTGTCGGCCACGGCCCCCGCGCGGATCGCCCGCGCCGGTGAACCGTCCGGCTCCCCCTCGGGAGGGAGCACCCGGGCCGCGGGAGGGAGCACGGGCGAGCGCCCGGCCCCGGACACACGGACGCCGGGCCGCGGGAGGGACCCGGCCGCACTCAGCCGGGCCGCGTTCAGCCCGGCCGCACTCAGCCCTGGCCCGCCACCACCGCCCCCGCCTCGTAGGCGAACACCACCGCGTGCACCCGGTCCCGCAGCCCGAGCTTGGCCAGCACATTGCTGACGTGCGTCTTCACCGTGTGCTCGCTCACCACCAGCTCGGCCGCGATCTCCGCGTTGGAGAGCCCGCGGGCCAGCAGGCGCAGCGTCTCCTGCTCCCGTCCGGTGAGCTGCTCCAGCAGCCGCGACGGCGCCCGGACGCCCTGCACCCCCTGCGCCGCGCCGCCCGGCCCGCCCGCGCCGCCGGGCCGGCGGGCGGCGAACTCGCCGATCAGCCGGCGCGTCACCGACGGCGCCAGCAGCGCCTCTCCGGAGGCGACCATCCGCACGCCGTGCGCCAGGTCGTCCCGGCGGACGTCCTTCAGCAGGAATCCGCTGGCCCCGGCGTACAGCGCGTCGAAGACGTAGTCGTCGATGTCGAAGGTGGTCAGCATGATCACCTTGGTGGCCGGGTACTCCGCGCAGACCCGGCGGGCCGCCTCCAGCCCGTCCATCACCGGCATCCGCACGTCGAGCAGCAGCACGTCGGGGCCGTGCACCCGCACGGCCTCGATCGCCTCCGCCCCGTCACAGGCCTCCGCGACCACCTCGATGTCCGGCTGGGCGTCCAGGATCATCCCGAACCCGGCCCGCACCAGCTCCTGGTCGTCCGCGACGACCACCCGTATCGGCTGCATCAGCCCGCCCCCTCCGCCAGGCCCGCTGCGCCCAACGGCAGCCGGGCGCTCACCAGGAAACCCCTGCCGTCCGGCCCCGGCCCGGCCTCGGCGCGCCCGCCGCAGGCCGCCGCCCGCTCCCGGATGCCGACCAGGCCGCGTCCGCCGGACCAGCCGCTCGCCAGGTGCTCCGCCGACAGCCGCAGCCCGCGCCCGTCGTCGGCCACCGTGACCGACAGTTCCTCCCCCGTCCGGGACACCCGTACCGACACCCGCGAGGCCCCGGCGTGCTTCACCGTGTTGGTCAGCGCCTCCTGGACGATCCGGTACGCCGCCGCCTCCACCTCGGCCGGCAGCGGCGCGGCGGCGTCGGCGAGGTCCAGCTCGACCGCCGGTCCGGCCTCGCGCACCCGCTCGGCCAGCTCGGCGAGCTCGCCCAGCCGGGGCTGCGGGGCGAGCATCGGCGCCGCCCCCTCCTCCTTCAACACGCCGAGCACGCGCCGGAGTTGAACCATCGCGTCGCGACCGGAGTCGGCGATGGTGTCGAAGGTCCGCACCGCGCGGTCCGGGTCGCTGCGCACCACCAGCGGCCCGGCCTCCGCCTGGATCACCATCAGCGAGACGGCGTGCGCCAGGATGTCGTGCATCTCCCGGGCGATCCGGGCCCGCTCCTCGGCCACCGCGCGCGCCGCGTCGCTGGCCGCCCGCCGGCCGGCCTCCCGGGCCCGGTTGGTCTCGGCCTGCGCCACCTGGCGCTGCACGCGCACCAGCGAGCCGAAGACGAACGCGCCCACCGAGGTCAGCACGCTGAACAGCATCCCGTTCGGCGACCGGGTGCCCAGCACGTTGGCGACCACCAGTACCAGCAGCACCGACCAGCGCTGCCAGTCCGGCGAGCGGTCGGCCACCGTGTAGATCGCGATCACCGCGTAGAGCGGCACCTGCGGCATCGCGCTGTGCGCCAGCACGCTGACCAGTAGGGAGACCAGGCCGCTGACCGCGAACACGGTCAGCGGCGCCCGCCGGCGCCACGGCAGCGGCACCGCCGTCCCGGCCGCCAGCGCGTACACCCACCAGGCCCAGGCCGTGTCGTCCTGGGCGACGGCCCAGAGCGAGACCCCGGCCGCGCAGAGCGCCAGCAGGCCGTCCACCAGGTACGGGTTCAGCCGGGCCGGCCGGATCCACCGGCTCGCCACGCGTTCCATCGCCACCCCTCCCCCGGGCGCGGGGAGGCCGCCCCCGCGGAGGAGATCATGCCCCACCCCGACCGGTACCGGCGACCGGTTCCCGACGGGCACCGGCAGCCGCGTCTCAGCCATGGCGCACCGTGACCCCGCCGGTGTCCGTGTGTGCGGTGATCCGCCGCGCGCCGCCGTCGTGCCGCGGCACCCCCACGTCGACGCCGCCGGCGTCCGCCCGCGCGTCCACCGCGTACTCCTCCCCCTGCGGCACCGTCACCCGGACGCCGCCGGTGTTGGCCCGGGCCTCCACCGTGGTCGGGCTGGCCGCGAAGCCGACCTCGATGCCCCCGGTGCCGGTGCTCACCCGTACGGTCGGCGAGGTCAGCCCGCTCGCCGTCACCCCGCCGGTGCCCACCGTCGCCCGCACCTCGCCGGCCAGCCCGGCCAGCTTCACCCCGCCGGTCTCGCTGCTGACCCGGACGACCGTGCCGGCCGGCACGGTCACCTCGTAGCCGACGCCGCAGTCGTCGCAGTCGTACGTGAGGCGGAGCGTGCCGTCCTTCACCTCGTGGGTGGTCTGCGGCGGCTCGCCCCCGAAGTTCTGCCGCTCGACCACCCGCACCGCGTCGCCGGCGCGGACGTCGATGCCCCCGGTGTGACCGTCGATCACCAGCTCCCGGACCGGCTCGGCCACGCCGTACCGCACCACCCGCTCCTGGTCGTCGTCCCATCCGCACCCCATCGACCCCAGCAGCACCGCCGCCGTGATCCCGGCCGCCCCCAGCACCCGCTTCATCCCACTGCCCTCCCGCTCCGGTTCTCCAGTGCCACCACCCTCCCGCGCGGGCCCCCTCCTCCGCCTCGCCCGCGGGAGCCATTGCGCCCGCTCCCCCGTGGGAGGGAGGACGGGCGGGCAGCCGGACCGGCCCCCGGGAACGCCGCAGGGCGGCCACCCCGTGAGGGGTGACCGCCCTGGCGGTCAATGCCCGTCGCCGGGCAGTGAGGGGACTCAGCCGGTGTACGGGCCGTAGTCGTAGTCGTCCAGCGGGACCGCCTGGCCGGAGCCGGCGCCGAAGGGCGACAGGTCGTAGTCGTCGTAGCCGACGGCCGAGTACATGGCGGCCTTGGCCTCCTCGGTCGGCTCGACCCGGATGTTGCGGTAGCGGGGCAGACCCGTACCGGCCGGGATGAGCTTACCGAGGATGACGTTCTCCTTGAGGCCCAGCAGCGGGTCCGACTTGGCGTGGATCGCCGCGTCGGTGAGGACCCGGGTCGTCTCCTGGAAGGAGGCGGCCGACAGCCAGGACTCGGTGGCCAGCGAGGCCTTGGTGATACCCATCAGCTGCGGACGGCCGGAGGCGGGGTGACCGCCCTCGGAGACCACGCGACGGTTCTCCTGCTCGAAGCGGCCGCGCTCGACGAGCTCGCCCGGGAGCAGCTCGGCGTCGCCCGACTCGATGATCGTCACGCGGCGGAGCATCTGCCGGATGATGATCTCGATGTGCTTGTCGTGGATCGACACACCCTGCGAGTTGTAGACCTTCTGGACCTCGGCGACCAGGTGGATCTGGACGGCACGCTGGCCCATGATCCGCAGCACGTCGTGCGGGTTGGTGGCGCCCATGGTCAGCTTCTGGCCGACCTCGACCGCCTCGCCCTCGCTGACGAGCAGCTTCACGCGCTTCGAGACCGGGTAGGCGATCTCGTCGCTGCCGTCGTCCGGCGTGACGACCAGCTTGCGGGTCTTCTCGGTGTCCTCGACGCGGACCCGGCCGGAGGCCTCCGAGATCGGGGCCACACCCTTGGGGGTACGGGCCTCGAAGAGCTCGACGACACGCGGCAGACCCTGGGTGATGTCGTCACCGGCCACACCACCGGTGTGGAAGGTACGCATGGTCAGCTGGGTACCGGGCTCACCGATGGACTGGGCGGCGATGATGCCGACCGCCTCACCGATGTCGACCAGCTTGCCGGTGGCCAGCGAGCGGCCGTAGCAGAAGGCACAGGTGCCGACGGCCGACTCACAGGTCAGGATCGAGCGGGTCTTGACCTCGCTGATGCCGTGGCGGATCAGCTCGTCGATCAGCACGTCACCGAGGTCGGTGTTGGCCGTGGCCAGCAGCTTGCCGTCGACGGTGATGTCCTCGGCGAGCATGCGGGCGTAGACGCTGGTCTCGACGTCGTCGGCCTTGCGCAGCACGCCGTCCGCGCCGACGGAGCCGATCGCCAGCTTCAGGCCGCGCTCGGTGCCGCAGTCCTCCTCGCGGATGATGACGTCCTGGGAGACGTCGACCAGACGACGGGTGAGGTAACCGGAGTCGGCGGTACGCAGAGCGGTGTCCGCGAGACCCTTACGGGCACCGTGGGTGGAGATGAAGTACTCCAGCACGGACAGGCCCTCACGGAAGGACGCCTTGATGGGACGCGGGATCGTCTCGTTCTTGGCGTTCGACACCAGACCACGCATACCGGCGATCTGACGCATCTGCATCATGTTTCCACGAGCACCCGAGTCGACCATCATGAAGATGGGGTTCGTCTTCGGGAAGTTCTCGTTCATGGCCTCGGCGACCTCGTTGGTCGCCCGGGTCCAGATGCCGACGAGCTCGCTCTTGCGCTCGTCGTTGGTGATCAGACCGCGCTCGTACTGCTTCTGGACCTTCTCCGCCTGCGCCTCGTAGCCCTCCAGGATCTGGGGCTTGCTCGGCGGGACGACGACGTCCGAGATCGAGACGGTGACACCCGAACGGGTCGACCAGTGGAAGCCGGCCGCCTTCAGGTTGTCCAGGGTCGCCGCGACGACGACCTTGGGGTAGCGCTCCGCCAGGTCGTTGACGATCGCGGAGAGCTGCTTCTTGCCCACCTCGTAGTCGACGAACGGGTAGTCCTCGGGCAGCAGCTCGTTGAAGAGCGCGCGGCCCAGGGTGGTGTTCAGGCGGAAGGACTCGCCCTCGAACCAGCCCGGCTGGCCGTCCTCGTCCACCGGCGGGGTCCAGCCGCGGGGCGGGACGGTGCCGATCGGCAGACGCAGCTCGATCGGGGCCTGGACGTCCAGCTCGCGGGCGTCGAAGGCCATGATCGCCTCGGCGGTCGACGAGAAGGTGCGGCCGGCGCCCTTCACGTTCTCGCGGTCCGAGGTCAGGAAGAACAGACCGAGCACCATGTCCTGGGTCGGCATGGTGACGGGGCGACCGTCGGCCGGCTTCAGGATGTTGTTCGAGGACAGCATCAGGATGCGGGCCTCGGCCTGCGCCTCCGCGGAGAGCGGCAGGTGGACGGCCATCTGGTCACCGTCGAAGTCCGCGTTGAACGCGGTGCAGACGAGCGGGTGGATCTGGATGGCCTTGCCCTCGACCAGCTGCGGCTCGAAGGCCTGGATGCCGAGGCGGTGCAGGGTGGGCGCACGGTTCAGCAGGACGGGGTGCTCGGCGATGACCTCTTCGAGCACGTCCCACACGACCGGGCGGGCACGCTCGACCATGCGCTTGGCCGACTTGATGTTCTGCGCGTGGTTCAGGTCGACCAGGCGCTTCATCACGAACGGCTTGAAGAGCTCCAGCGCCATGGCCTTCGGCAGACCGCACTGGTGCAGCTTGAGCTGCGGGCCGACGACGATGACCGAACGGGCCGAGTAGTCGACTCGCTTGCCGAGCAGGTTCTGGCGGAAACGACCCTGCTTGCCCTTCAGCATGTCGCTGAGGGACTTCAGCGGGCGGTTGCCCGGGCCGGTGACCGGACGGCCGCGGCGGCCGTTGTCGAACAGCGCGTCGACGGCCTCCTGGAGCATGCGCTTCTCGTTGTTCACGATGATCTCGGGGGCACCGAGGTCGAGGAGGCGCTTCAGGCGGTTGTTGCGGTTGATCACGCGGCGGTACAGGTCGTTCAGGTCGGAGGTCGCGAAGCGGCCACCGTCCAGCTGCACCATCGGACGCAGGTCCGGCGGGATGACCGGGACGCAGTCCAGCACCATGCCGTTGGGCTTGTTGGTGGTCTGCAGGAACGCGGAGACGACCTTGAGGCGCTTGAGCGCACGGGTCTTCTTCTGGCCCTTGCCGGTGCGGATGATCTCGCGCAGGCGCTCGGACTCCTCCGCCAGGTCGAAGGTCTCCAGGCGGTCCTTGAGGGCCGCCGCGCCCATCGAGCCGGAGAAGTAGGTGCCGAAGCGGTCGCGCAGCTCGCGGTAGAGCAGCTCGTCGCCCTCGAGGTCCTGGACCTTGAGGTTCTTGAAGCGGGCCCACACCTCGTCGAGGCGGTCGAGCTCGCGCTGCGCACGGTCGCGCAGCTGCTTCATCTCGCGCTCGGCACCCTCGCGCACCTTGCGGCGCACGTCGGCCTTGGCGCCCTCGGCCTCCAGCTCGGCCAGGTCGGTCTCGGCCTTCTTGGCGCGGGCCTCCAGGTCGGCGTCGCGACGGTTCTCGATCTGCTGACGCTCGACCGAGACGTGCGCCTCCAGGGACGGGAGGTCGCGCTGGCGACGCTCGTCGTCCACCCAGGTGATCATGTAGGCGGCGAAGTAGATGACCTTCTCGAGGTCCTTCGGCGCCAGGTCGAGCAGGTAGCCCAGACGGGACGGGACACCCTTGAAGTACCAGATGTGGGTGACCGGGGCGGCCAGCTCGATGTGGCCCATCCGCTCACGGCGCACCTTGGCGCGGGTCACCTCGACGCCGCAGCGCTCACAGATGATGCCCTTGAAGCGGACGCGCTTGTACTTGCCGCAGTAGCACTCCCAGTCCCGGGTGGGGCCGAAGATCTTCTCGCAGAAGAGTCCGTCCTTTTCGGGCTTCAGGGTGCGGTAGTTGATGGTCTCCGGCTTCTTGACCTCGCCGTGCGACCACTGGCGGATGTCGTCGGCGGTGGCCAGGCCGATGCGGAGCTCGTCGAAGAAGTTGACGTCAAGCACTGGTCGTCAAGCCCTCTTTCGTAAGTCGAGAGTCGTTCGTTTGGTCTGAGGGGGGCCTGGGGGCGGGCCGGCTGCTCAGCGGGCAGCCGGCCCCACCTCCGTCAGACCTCTTCGACGCTGCTCGGCTCGCGCCGGGACAGGTCGATGCCGAGCTCCTCGGCGGCGCGGAACACGTCCTCGTCGGAGTCCCGCATCTCGATGGACTGGCCGTCCGAGGACAGCACCTCCACGTTGAGGCAGAGCGACTGCATTTCCTTGATGAGGACCTTGAAGGACTCGGGAATGCCGGGCTCGGGGATGTTCTCGCCCTTGACGATGGCCTCGTAGACCTTCACACGGCCGAGGACGTCGTCGGACTTGATGGTGAGCAGCTCCTGCAGCGCGTACGCGGCGCCGTATGCCTCAAGGGCCCACACCTCCATCTCACCGAAGCGCTGACCACCGAACTGCGCCTTACCACCGAGCGGCTGCTGGGTGATCATCGAGTACGGACCGGTCGAACGGGCGTGCAGCTTGTCGTCGACCAGGTGGTGCAGCTTGAGGATGTACATGTAGCCGACCGAGATCGGCATCGGGAACGGCTCGCCGGAGCGGCCGTCGAACAGCCGGGCCTTGCCGGTGGAGTTCACCAGGCGCTCACCGTCACGGGTGAGGGTGGTGTGGTCCAGCAGACCGGTGATCTCGTCCTCGCGGGCGCCGTCGAAGACCGGGGTGGCGAGGTTGGTGCCGCCCTCGACCTGGTCGGCGCCGATCGCCTGGAGGCGCTTGGCCCACTCGTCGGCGAGGCCGGAGACGTCCCAGCCCTGCTTGGCGAGCCAGCCGAGGTGGATCTCCAGGACCTGTCCCGGGTTCATTCGGGACGGGACACCCAGCGGGTTCAGGATGATGTCGACCGGGGTGCCGTCCTCCAGGAACGGCATGTCCTCGACCGGCAGGATCTTGGAGATGACGCCCTTGTTGCCGTGACGGCCGGCGAGCTTGTCACCGTTGGTGATCTTGCGCTTCTGGGCCACGTAGACGCGGACCAGCTGGTTGACGCCCGGGGGGAGCTCGTCGCCCTCCTCGCGGTCGAACACGCGCACGCCGATGACCTTGCCGGACTCACCGTGCGGCACCTTCAGCGAGGTGTCGCGGACCTCACGGGCCTTCTCACCGAAGATCGCGCGGAGCAGGCGCTCCTCGGGGGTCAGCTCGGTCTCACCCTTCGGGGTGACCTTGCCGACCAGGATGTCGCCGGTGACGACGTCGGCGCCGATGCGGATGATGCCGCGCTCGTCGAGGTCGGCGAGGACCTCCTCGGAGACGTTCGGGATGTCCCGGGTGATCTCCTCGGGGCCGAGCTTGGTGTCACGGGCGTCGACCTCGTGCTCCTCGATGTGGATCGAGGAGAGGACGTCGTCCTGCACGAGGCGCTGCGACAGGATGATCGCGTCCTCGTAGTTGTGACCCTCCCACGACATGAACGCCACGAGCAGGTTCTTGCCGAGGGCCATCTCGCCCTCGTCGGTGCACGGGCCGTCGGCCAGCACCTGGCCGGCCTCGACGCGGGCGCCCTCGTCCACGAGCACCTTCTGGTTGAAGGCGGTGCCCTGGTTGGAGCGGGTGAACTTGGCGGCGCGGTACGTGGTGTACGTGCCGTCGTCGTTGGCGACGGTGACGTAGTCGGCCGACACCTCCTGGACGACACCCGCCTTCTCGGCGGTGATGACGTCGGCGGCGTCGACGGCGCAGCGGTACTCCATGCCGGTGCCGACCAGCGGGGCCTCGCTCTTCAGCAGCGGCACCGCCTGGCGCATCATGTTCGAGCCCATGAGCGCGCGGTTGGCGTCGTCGTGCTCGAGGAACGGGATCATGGCGGTCGCGACCGACACCATCTGGCGCGGCGAGACGTCCATGTAGTCGATCTCGGTGCCCGGGATGTAGTCGATCTCGCCACCACGGCGGCGGACCAGGACGCGCGGCTCGGCGAAGTGCAGGTCCGCGGTCAGCGGCGCGTTCGCCTGGGCGATGACGTAGCGGTCCTCCTCGTCGGCGGTCAGGTAGTCCACCTGCTCGGTGACCACACCGTCGACGACCTTGCGGTACGGGGTCTCGATGAAACCGAACGCGTTGACCCGGCCGTACGAGGCCAGCGACCCGATCAGACCGATGTTCGGGCCTTCGGGGGTCTCGATCGGACACATGCGGCCGTAGTGCGAGGGGTGCACGTCACGGACCTCGAAGCCGGCACGCTCACGGGAGAGACCACCGGGACCGAGGGCGGACAGACGGCGCTTGTGGGTCAGGCCCGACAGCGGGTTCGTCTGGTCCATGAACTGCGACAGCTGGCTGGTGCCGAAGAACTCCTTGATGGAGGCGACGACCGGCCGGATGTTGATCAGGGTCTGCGGCGTGATCGCCTCGACGTCCTGGGTGGTCATGCGCTCGCGCACGACGCGCTCCATACGGGCGAGACCCGTACGGACCTGGTTCTGGATGAGCTCGCCGACGTTGCGCAGGCGCCGGTTGCCGAAGTGGTCGATGTCGTCGACCTCGACCACGATGTCGCGCCCGGAGTCGTCGCGCCAGTCGGTCTCGCCGGCGTGCAGCTTCACCAGGTACTTGATCGCGTTGATGATGTCGGGCTCGGTGAGCACACCGGAGTCCAGCGACTCGGCGTTGCCGAGCTTGCGGTTCACCTTGTAGCGGCCGACCTTCGCGAGGTCGTAGCGCTTCGGGTTGAAGTACAGGTTCTCCAGCAGCGTCTGCGCGGCCTCGCGCGTCGGCGGCTCGCCCGGGCGCAGCTTGCGGTAGATGTCGAGCAGCGCGTCGTCCTGGCCCTGGGTGTGGTCCTTCTCCAGGGTGGCGCGCATCGACTCGTACTCGCCGAACTCCTCGAGGATCATCTCGTTGGTCCAGCCGAGGGCCTTCAGCAGCACGGTGACGGACTGCTTGCGCTTGCGGTCGATGCGGACGCCGACCATGTCGCGCTTGTCGATCTCCATCTCCAGCCAGGCACCACGCGAGGGGATGACCTTGCAGGAGAAGATGTCCTTGTCGGACACCTTGTCCAGGGTGGAGTCGAAGTACACACCCGGGGAGCGGACGAGCTGCGAGACGACGACACGCTCGGTGCCGTTGATCACGAACGTGCCCTTGTGGGTCATGAGCGGGAAGTCGCCCATGAAGACCGTCTGAGACTTGATCTCACCGGTCTCGTTGTTGGTGAACTCGGCCGTGACGAAGAGCGGAGCCGCGAACGTGAAGTCGCGGTCCTTGCACTCGTCAATGGAGTTCTTCGGCGGCTCGAAACGGTGGTCGCGGAAGGTCAGCGACATCGACCCGCTGAAGTCCTCGATCGGGGAGATCTCCTCGAAGATCTCCTCCAGACCGGACTTCGTGGGGACGTCCTGACCACTCTCCAGGGCCGCCTCGACCCGGGCCTTCCAGGCCGCGTTGCCGAGCAGCCAGTCAAAGCTCTCGGTCTGCAGGGCCAGGAGGTTCGGGACCTCAAGGGGCTCCTTGATCTTCGCGAACGAGACGCGGAGCGGGGCGGTGGATGCGGCGGAATTGTTCGAGGCGTTGCGCGGCGCGGCCAAGAGGGGGGTCCTTCCGAGGGCTCGGAGCTCACTACGCGCGTACCAGCCGGGGCCTTGAAGAGGGAGAGTTCCCAGGTCAGGGCAGTGCACGCTCCGGGCGACGAGTCACGGAGCAGCTAACAGGCAGCGCAAAGGGACAGTGTAGCCAAAGGGCACACTGCTGTCCAGCTCTGATTCGGAGACCGAATCGGAGACTCCTCCCGGTAGCCGGCGGACGCGGACGCCCTCCGGGTACTGCACTCACCCGGGCCGGGCCCGGGCCTTCGACTCACGTGGAGTCACTTCCCTGCGGAGCCCCCGGTTATGCCTCCGGAGGCGGACCAACCGGGCGGACTCGCGCCTTGAGAATCGCGCGCCTCGCCTGGTTCGTCAAGGGCCCGCCGCGGGTGCGGGCCTCGACCTGTCTATCGGGCGGGCACCCCTCGGCGTTACAGAAGCCGTGGTGGGGGCCACTCCCCGACGTCAGCGATCACCATACCGGTCCGCACCGACGGTGCCGAGTGCGCTGTCCGCCACACCGGTGGTTCCGTGCGGCGACGGGGTGGCCCCGGACGGCTCCGCGGTGTTCCCGGCGGGCGCGGACGGGCCCGGGGCGCGGACGAACCGACCCGGCGGCGCGGACGGACGGTCACGGGAACGCGAAAGGCCGGGCCGGCCACCCGTGTGGGTGGCCGGCCCGGCCCGGTGCTCCCGTCGGCCCCCTCAGAGGGGGCGTGGGGGAACCTCCCAGCCGCTAGGGCTGGGGGAAAGTCACTTGACGGTGACCTTGGCGCCGGCACCCTCGAGGGCGGCCTTGGCCTTCTCGGCAACGTCCTTGGCAACCTTCTCCAGGACCTTGGCACCAGCGGTGTCAACGAGGTCCTTGGCCTCCTTCAGGCCGAGGGAGGTCAGGGTGCGCACCTCCTTGATGACCTGGATCTTCTTGTCGCCGGCACCCTCGAGGATGACGTCGAACTCGTCCTGCTCCTCGACGGCCTCGGCGGTGGCGGCCGGGCCGGCGATGCCGGCAACGGCGACCGGCGCGGCGGCGGTGACGTCGAACTTGTCCTCGAAGGCCTTCACGAAGGCAGCGAGCTCGATGAGGGTGAGCTCCTCGAACTGCGCGAGCAGCTCGTCCTGGGTCAGCTTCGCCATGATGGCGTCCTTCCACTAAATCGGCAGGTGGTGCCGTATGTACGGGTTGGGCGGGCACGGGCCCGCAGCGAGGCGTGAGCCTGCGGAATTACTCCGCGGCCTCGTCCTCGGCGGCGGGAGCCGGCGTACCGGCACCGCCCTGCTCGACCTTGTCGCGCAGCGCGTCCACGGTGCGGACGAGCTTCGACGGCAGGGCCTGGAAGAGCGCGGCAGCCTGGGACTGCTTGGCCTTCAGGGCACCCGCCAGCTTGGCGAGCAGCACCTCGCGGGACTCGAGGTCCGCGAGCTTCTTGATGTCATCGGCGGACAGCGCCTTGCCATCAAGGACACCGCCCTTGATGATCAGAGCGGGGTTCTCCTTGGCGAAGTCACGCAGAGCCTTCGCCGACTCCACCGGGTCACCGGTGACGAAGGCGACAGCCGTCGGACCGTTGAACTGGTCGTCGAGCTCCGTGATCCCGGCCTCGTTGGCAGCGATCTTGGTCAGCGTGTTCTTCACCACGGCGTACTGGGCGTTGTCGCCCAGCGAGCGACGCAGGGTCTTGACCTGCTTCACCGTCAGACCGCGGTACTCGGTCAGCACGGCCGCGTTCGAGCCACGGAACTTGTCCGCGATCTCGGCGACGGCAGCAGCCTTGTCGGGCCTAGCCATAGGCTTACGCCTCCTTCCGTGATGTCGAAGTCGGGCCGACCGCGAAAGTCGGACCATCGGCGCCTCGAACCGGCCGGAGGTCGGGAAGGAAAGCTCCTGCGAAAAGCAGATGAGCCCCGGTGCGCAGGCGCACGGGGCTCGCAAGACCTCGACGGACACATGGGCGACCACGTGGAACCGGAAGTCAAAGCTCCAGACACACCTGCGCGGGCTGCCTGCGCGAAAGCGCAGATCCTTCGGTCCCGCACTCCCTCTCGGGGGCACGGCGACAACCAGCGGTCTTTGGCTTCGACAACTGTAACCGGGGGGCGGAAGGCCGTGCAAATCGCCCACCGTCGCCCACCGCCCGCCGGGGGCAGCGGGAGCCTCGCGGGCCGGCCTCAGCGGGCCAGCGGCGAGACGCTGCGGGTACCCGAGTCCACGGTGTCGGCCTCGGCCGGGGCCTGGACCGACAGGGAGCCGGCGTAGTCGGAGTAGAGCACGGTGTCGTCGGCCTGACCGCCCTCCCCGGTGCCGGTGCGGCGCAGCTTCACCAGCTGGTCCTTGTCGTTCAGCCAGAGGTCCAGGGTCAGCGTGGCCGAGCCGCCGGGGGTCAGCGCCTCCCGCAGGCCGTCCCGGCGCAGCTGGGAGAGGTTGCCCTGGGCGGCCGCGTAACGGCGGGCGTCGGTGGTCACCCGGTAGTGCTCGACGGCGGAGTCGTCCAGCTTCTCCTCGCCGACGTACCGGGCCTCCACCCCGTCGGCGGTGGCCGCGGCCAGCGCCGTCACCGGGCTGAGCAGGTCGATCAGCCCGGCGTACGGGATCTCGCGGTGGCCGTCGGTGGTCGGCGCCCCGGCGAAGCGCTCCCAGTGCCGGTTGCCGCCCAGCCGGGCGGCGGTGGCCGCGTCGCCGCCCTGGTAGGCCACGGTGTCCACGACGATCAGCTGCTGGGTCTCGCCCGGGGTGCGCCGCTTCACCTGGAGGGCGGTCTTCGGCGCCCAGAACAGCGGCCCGGCGCCCGTGTCGGCGCCGAGCCGGTAGTCGACCTTGGCCCGGCGGGCGGTCTGCGCGGCGATCTGGGCCGACAGCAGCACGCCGTGCGGGGACCGGTCGGTGGGCCGGGCCGGACCGGTCGGGGAGGCGCTGCTGGCGGACGGCGAGCCCTGGGCGGGCGGGCCGTCCCCGCCCCCGCCGCAGGCCGTCAGGCCGCTCGCCAGCAGCACGACGACGGCCACCGCGGCCGTCACGGCCACCGGCCGCCGCCGTCCCGCCATCCGCGCCTCCCGTTGCTCCGTTCTCCTCCGGCCCACCTTGCCACCCCGGCCGGGGTCAGCTGGTGGCGCCCCCCTGCGACTTCTTCAGCAGCTCGGTGAAGTCCACCGCGTCCGAGGCGGCCGGCTCGACGGTGTCGACCTTGGTGCCGTAGTCGGAGTAGACCACCGAGACCTTGACCGGGCCGTTCGCGGTCTGGGCCTCCTCGACCCGCTTGACCAGCAGCTTGCTGTCGGTCTCGATCCACACCTCGACGTGCTCGCTGGTGATCCCGGCCGTCTTCAGCTGCTTGGCGAGGTCCTGGGCCTGCTGGGAGTCCAGGCCGCGGGAGCTCGCGGTGGCGAGGTCGTCCGCGGTGAGGTCGCCGCTGTAGTGGACGGTGGCCTTGCCGTTCACGGTGTCCGAGCCGACCTCGGTGACCTTGCCGGCCGCGATCAGCGCGCGCACGCCGGCCTGCGGGTCGGCGCTCTTGAGCTGGTCCTTCATCGAGTCGCCGGCCGGGCCCATGATCTTGCCCAGGTCCTCGTAGCCGTAGCGCAGCCAGTTGCGGCCGTTGTACTCGCTGACCGCCTTGGGGCCGAGCTTCAGGTACATCGCTTCCTTGAGGTAGCGGTACTTGAGGGTGGTGCCGCCGGTCAGCGGGGCCATCTGCTTGCCCATGGGGCTGTTGCCGGCGTCCACGCTGAGCTCGCCCTTGAGGCCGTCGGCCCAGGAGATGGCGCCGTCGTAGATCAGCGCGCCGTTGCTGCCGATGGTCACCTCCTGGTGCACCTTGGCGGACTTGGCGGCGCCGGTCTTCTCGCCGACCAGCTTCAGGTAGGCGGCCGGGGTGAGCTTGGCCGGCGGCTGGGTGGTGGGTGCCGACGCGCCACCGGTGCTGTCCGAGCCCGCCTGGGCGGCGGTCTGCTGCGGCGTGGGCGCCGCCTCGGTCTTGTCGTCGTTGCACGCGGTCGCGGTCAGCGCGAGGGCCGCCACGACGACCGCGGCGGCGATGGTGCGGGTACGGGTTCCAGCCATGATTCCCCCTCCGAGGGTGCCCCGGGCGCACGGTGCGCCCGGGACGGTAGCCGGCTCTGGGCTGGTGGACTCAGCCGAGCAGCTTGCTGAGGTCCGCGGTGCCGATGTCGCCGGCCGCGGGAGCCTCGATCTTGGGAGCGGTGCCCAGGCCGGAGTACTTGACGGTGACGGCGGACTTCTCGCCGTTCTTGTCGCCGTACTGCTTGACCTGCACCAGCTCCTGCTTGGCGTTGATCCAGAAGTCGATGGTCAGCGTCTGGCCGTCGGCGCCCAGGCTCTTCTCCACGGCCGAGCGCTGCTCGGGGGTGAGCGTGGTCAGCGTGGCGACCAGGGCGCTGGTCTGCTGGGTGGTGTGGTAGTGGACGGTCTCGGTGCCGTCGACCTGCTCGGAGCCGACCTTGGACGGCTTGCCGGCGGCCGCGCCCGCGGTCAACTGCAGGACGGGGTTGACCATCTGGGCGGTGGTCAGCGCCACACCGCCGATCGGGCCGAGGACCGGGTCCTTGGGGTCGGGCTTGGTCCAGTGCTTGCCGCCGAGGGCCGCCGCGATCTCCGCGCCGCCGCCGAGGTAGACGTCGCCTCCGACCACCCGGACCTTGTTGGGGCCGTCGCCGCCCTCGGCGGTGACGTCCACCGAGGACTTGCCGTCCCAGCTGGCGGAACCGCTGGCGTTGCCCTCCCCGCCCAGGATGTTGATCTTGGCGTTCTTGGCGTTCTTCATCACGGCGGCCGAGGCGGCGAGGGCCGCCTTCGGGTCCAGGTCGGCGGCCTTGGCCGCGGCCGCGTCACCCGCGGCCGCCTGGGCGGTCGACTTGGCGTCACTGCCGCAGGCGGTGAGGCCCCCGATCAGCACGGCCGACACGACGACGGCCGAGGCGAGGCGCACAGCGCGCATGAATCGTCCCCCTGTTAATGCGATTCTCAGGTTATGCCCAGCGGACTCTAGCCGACCGTGCCGACGGCCCCGCAACCGCATTCCCCCCGGTCCCGTTCACCCCGACGTGGTCGGCGGAGGCGTCACCGCCCCGGGCTCGGAGACGTCCGTCGTGGTCACCGTGGTTCCGTCCGGGCCGGTGGCGGTGGACCGCAACCGCAGCAGCCGGTCGCCCGGGGCGACCCAGAAGTCGTATTCCACGGACACCACGCCGCGCCGCTGGTAGTGGGCCAGCACCGCGGCCAGCCGCTCGTCGGAGAGTCCGGGCTCGGCCGTGAAGTAGGTGGCGACCGGCGCGCTCGCCCGGTAGTGCGCCACCGTGGTGCCCGCGAGCTGTTCCCCGCCCAGCGGGGTGAGCCTGCCGGCCAGCGCCATGGTGTGGGCCGGGCGCCCCGGGTTGCCGACCAGGCTGGTCATCCAGCCCCCGGCGTACCCCTCCGGCGTCCCCGTGCCGCGCGGGTCCAGCGACTCGGCGTCCGCCCGCCCGGCCCGCCGGGGCACGCCGCCGTCCGGGGTGAGCTCGGCCACCCCGTCCCGGACGGTCAGCCGGGACACCGCGCCCCGCTCGTCGGTGACGGTGAGCTCACCGGCGTCCGCCTGCCCCCAGGAGAGCGTGCCGCCGGCGGCGCGCCGGCCGGCCGGACCCTCCTCGACCACCTCGATCCGGGCGCCGCCGAGGTCGTCCAGGTGCTGGGCGGCCGCCAGCAGCACCTGCTTGACCGGACGGACGGTGGCCGGCGGGCCCTGCGCGGCCCGGTCCGCCGGCACCGCCAACAGGCTGCAGCCCGTCGTGGCGCCGAACAGCAGCAGGACCGCCGCCAGGGCGGCTCGACGGTGGGCGGGCACGGCACTCTCCGGCGGTCGGCGGGACGGGGTTCACTCGTCCGGCCGAGCGTACGACGACTCGATCGTCCGTTCGCCCCCGCCCCCCGCCGGGGCCTCCTCCGGGAACGCCGACGGGCCCGCACCCCCGAGGGGGTACGGGCCCGTCGAAACGGATGAGCTGCGCCCAGGACGCGGCTACCGGTCGGAGCCGAGGGCTCAGACGGCGGCCGGGTCCTCCTCGACCAGGAGGTTGCGGGTGCGGTTCGGGTCCACCGGGACGCCGGGGCCCATGGTGGTGGTGACCGCGGTCTTCTTGATGTAGCGGCCCTTGGCGGCGGACGGCTTGGCGCGGAGCACCTCGTCCAGCGCGGCGGCGTAGTTCTCGACCAGCTGCTCGTCGGAGAAGGAGGCCTTCCCGATGATGAAGTGCAGGTTCGAGTGCTTGTCGACGCGGAACTCGATCTTGCCGCCCTTGATGTCGTTGACAGCCTTGGCGACATCGGGGGTGACGGTGCCGGTCTTCGGGTTCGGCATCAGACCACGCGGGCCGAGCACGCGGCCGAGGCGGCCGACCTTGCCCATGAGGTCCGGGGTGGCGACGACGGCGTCGAAGTCGAGGCGGCCCTTGGCGACCTCGTCGATGAGCTCGTCGGAGCCGACGATGTCGGCACCCGCAGCACGCGCGGCCTCGGCACGGTCGCCGGTCGCGAAGACCAGGACCCGGGCGGTCTTACCGGTGCCGTGCGGGAGGATCACGGTGCTGCGGACCATCTGGTCGGCCTTGCGCGGGTCGACGCCCAGACGCATGGCGACCTCGACGGTCGCGTCGAACTTGGTGGTGCTGGTCGCCTTGGCGAGGCGGATGGCCTCGAGGGGGGCGTAAAGGCGCTCGCGGTCCACCTGGGTGTCCGCGGCCTTCAGAGCCTTGCTGCGCTTCACTGCTGCTCCTGAATGGTGATGGGAGTCGTGGTGTCACGGGCCTGCGCAGGCCCTACCACAGGAACGAAAGAGCTGGTCAGCCCTCGACGGTGATGCCCATCGACCGGGCGGTGCCGGCGATGATCTTCGCGGCCGCGTCCAGGTCGTTGGCGTTCAGGTCGGGCATCTTGGTGGTGGCGATCTCGCGGACCTGGGCGCTGGTGAGCTTGGCGACCTTGGTCTTGTGCGGCTCGCTGGAGCCCTTGTCGATACCGGCGGCCTTCAGGATGAGGCGCGCGGCCGGCGGCGTCTTCGTGATGAAGGTGAAGGAGCGGTCGTCGTAGACCGTGATCTCCACCGGCACGATCATGCCGCGCTGCGACTCGGTGGCCGCGTTGTAGGCCTTGCAGAACTCCATGATGTTGACGCCGTGCTGGCCCAGCGCGGGGCCGACCGGCGGCGCCGGGTTGGCCGCACCGGCGTTGATCTGGAGCTTGATAAGCCCCGTGACCTTCTTCTTCTTGGGAGGCATTTCTCTCCGGGTCCTTCCGAGAGGTGATTGCTGGTGCGTGCCGAACCGGGGCGACACCCGGTCGCCAGCACACACATCGGACCAGGCTAACGCGGATGCGCCGCTGGACCAAAACGACTTCGGGGCGGGGCCGCGGCCCCGCCCCGAAGTCGAAGACCTGTACTAGTTCTTCTGGATCTGGTCGAAGGAGAGCTCGACCGGGGTCTCCCGGCCGAAGATCTCGACCAGGCCCTTGACCTTCTTCGAGTCCGGGTTGATCTCGTTGATGGTCGCCTGCAGGGTCGCGAACGGGCCGTCGGTGACGGTGACCGAGTCGCCGACCTCGAAGTCCAGGACCTGCACCTCGACCGGGCGCACCGGCGAGGCCTTGCCGGCCTCCTTGGCCGCCTGGCGCTCCACGTCCGGGGCGAGCATCTTGACGACCTCGTCCAGGGTCAGCGGGTACGGGTCGTAGGCGTTGCCCACGAAGCCGGTGACGCCGGGGGTGTTGCGCACGACGCCCCAGGACTCCGGGGTGAGGTCCATGCGGACGAGCACGTAGCCGGGGAGCTTGTTCTGCCGGATGGTCTTGCGGTCGCCGTTCTTGATCTGGACGACCTCCTCCTGCGGCACCTCGGCCTGGAAGATGTACTCCTCGACGTTCAGCGAGACGGCGCGCTGCTCCAGGTTCTGCTTCACCCGGTTCTCGTAGCCGGCGTAGGTGTGGATCACGTACCACTCGCCCGGCATGAAGCGCAGGTCCTCGCGGAACTTGGCGACCGGGTCGACCTCGACGGCCTCCTCGGCGACGGCCTCGGCCTCGTCGGTCTCCTCGGCGGCGAGCTCCTCGCCGGACTCCACGTGCAGCGCGGCCTCCTCGGCGGGCTCGCCGGCCTCGGCCTCGTCGTACGCCTCGACCTCGTCCTCGTCGCTGTCCGCGGCGTCGACGATCTGCTCGGCGGACTCGGCGTCGTCAGCCAGCTCGGCCGCGTCCAGCTCGGCGGCGACATCCGCCTCGCGGACGGTCTCGTCGGCGTCGTACAGGGGGGACTCAGACACGGTGGCTGCTTCTTTCCTGGAGATGGTGAAGGTGGCGCGCTCCGGGACGCTCCGTCGCCGCTCCGCTACCGCGGGCGCGCCAGGAAACCTCTCGGAGACTTCAACAGTACCGAGTCAACGGTAGCGGCCTCGTACGTTCGCCGCCGACAGCTCGACCCGGACCGAAACATCGGCCCGGGTCGGGAAGCTGTTGCGCGGGTCGTGGGACCGGGTCAGCCGAAGATCCAGAGGCTGAGCTTGGAGAAGCCGTAGTCCAGGCCGGCCACGAGGGCCATGACCACCACGACGAACACGACCACGACGGTGGTGTAGTTGACCAGCTCGCTGCGGGTGGGCCAGACGACCTTGCGCAGCTCCGCGATGATCTGGCGGTAGAAGAGCCCGAGCCGGGCGAAGAAGCCCTTCTTGGCACGCTTGCCGGACTTCTTGTCGCCACGCTTGCGGCGCGACTCGCCCGAGGCAGGGGTGGTCTCAGCGCCGTCGGCACCCTCGGGGTTGCCGCTCTCAGGCGTTGCGGTGGAGCCCGTGGTCTCCGTCACTCGTCCTCACCTGAATCCGGGTCCTGCCGAGCGTCACCTGCGTACCCGAGGGGGCACGAGCGGCCGGCTAAAGCGGTGCTGTTCGGTGCCCTCTCCGCACCAAGCCCGCTCGCTCTGCGGAGCGAACGGGCTGAATACGGATCAAGCAGCAGGGCAAGAGGGACTTGAACCCCCAACCGCCGGTTTTGGAGACCGGTGCTCTACCAATTGAGCTATTGCCCTACGGCGCCTCGCGGAGCCGGTAGTGACGACCAACCTACCTCATCTCCCGCCGCCTGCGTACAGGTGGTGGATCTTCGGCTTTTCTCGGTGGCCGTCGAGAGGTGAGTGTACGTGGTCCGAGGGTGTTTGGTCGAACCTCTTCCGTCCCGCCTCCCCCGCGGACCGTTCCGCGCACGACCCGGATCGCCATTCGGACGGGTCGGTACGCATCCTGAAACCGCCATGCCCGGGCCCCGTCGGGTCTGGGACCATGCAGGCATGAGCGCTTCCACCCCGCAGCCCGACAGTTCCGTCCGCCCCGCCGACCGCCGGGTCTCCGCCCGGATCGGCGCGATCGCCGAGTCCGCCACCCTGGCCGTGGACGCCAAGGCCAAGGCCCTCAAGGCGGCCGGCCGCCCGGTCATCGGCTTCGGCGCCGGCGAGCCGGACTTCCCCACCCCGGACTACATCGTCGAGGCCGCCGTCGAGGCCTGCCGCGACCCCAAGAACCACCGCTACACCCCGGCCGGCGGTCTGCCGGAGCTGAAGGCCGCGATCGCCGCCAAGACGCTGCGCGACTCGGGTTACGAGGTGGACGCCGCGCAGGTGCTGGTCACCAACGGCGGCAAGCAGGCGATCTACGAGGCCTTCGCCGCGATCCTGGACCCGGGCGACGAGGTCATCGTGCCGGCCCCGTACTGGACCACCTACCCGGAGTCGGTGCAGCTGGCCGGCGGTGTGCCGGTGGAGGTCGTGGCCGACGAGACCACCGGCTACAAGGTCTCGGTCGAGCAGCTGGAGGCCGCCCGCACCGAGAACACCAAGGTGGTGCTCTTCGTCTCGCCGTCCAACCCGACCGGCGCGGTCTACACCCGTGACGAGGCCGAGGCGATCGGCCGCTGGGCGCTGGAGCACGGCCTGTGGGTGCTCACCGACGAGATCTACGAGCACCTGGTCTACGGCGACGCGACCTTCACCTCGCTGCCGGCCCTGCTGCCGGAGCTCGCCGACAAGTGCATCGTGGTCAACGGCGTCGCCAAGACCTACGCGATGACCGGTTGGCGGGTGGGCTGGGTGATCGGCCCCAAGGACGTCGTCAAGGCCGCGACCAACCTGCAGTCGCACGCCACCTCGAACGTCTCCAACGTCGCGCAGCGCGCCGCGCTGGCCGCCGTCAGCGGCGACCTGTCGGCCGTGCACGAGATGCGCACCGCCTTCGACCGCCGCCGCCGCACCATCGTGAAGATGCTCAACGAGATCGAGGGCGTCGTCTGCCCCGAGCCCGAGGGCGCCTTCTACGTCTACCCGTCCGTCAAGGCCCTGCTGGGCAAGGAGATCCGCGGGCAGCGCCCGCAGACCTCCTCCGAGCTCGCCGCCCTGATCCTGGACGAGGTCGAGGTCGCGGTCGTCCCCGGCGAGGCCTTCGGCACCCCGGGCTACCTGCGCCTGTCGTACGCGCTGGGCGACGCCGACCTGGTCGAGGGCGTCGGCCGGGTCCAGACGCTGCTGGCCGAGGCCCGCGACTGACGCACCGGCACGCACACCCGGCGTGTCCCCGCGGGCCCGCGCCGGGGTGAACCGCGGCGACCGCCCCCTTTTCACCCCTTCGGGGGATGTGAAGGGGGCGGTTCCCGTAGTGACCCGGGATGCGGCAGGATTCGTGAATGGAACGCCTGCTGAATCCGCGAGACGTCAGGGACCTTCCCAAGGCCCACCTGCACCTGCACTTCACCGGCTCGATGCGCCCGGCCACCCTGCTGGAACTGGCCGACAAGCACGGCGTCCGGCTGCCGGAGGCGCTCAGCTCCGGCGAGCCGCCCAGGCTGCGGGCCACCGACGAACGCGGCTGGTTCCGCTTCCAGCGGCTGTACGACACCGCCCGCTCGGTGCTGCGGGACGAGCAGGACATCCGCCGGCTGGTGCTGGAGACCGCCGAGGACGAGCGCCGGGACGGCTCGCGCTGGCTGGAGATCCAGGTCGACCCGACCTCCTACGCGCCGCGGCTGGGCGGGCTGATCCCCGCGCTGGAGCTGATCCTGGACGCGGTCGAGCACGCCGCCGCGGCCACCGGGGTCGGCATCCGGGTCCTGGTGGCGGCCAACCGGATGAAATCCCCGATGGACGCCCGGACGCTGGCCCGCCTCGCGGTCCGCTACGCCGACCACGGGGTGGTCGGCTTCGGGCTCTCCAACGACGAGCGCCGGGGCCTGGCCCGGGACTTCGACCGGGCCTTCGACATCGCCCGCAAGGGCGGACTGCTGGCCGCCCCGCACGGCGGCGAACTCGCCGGCCCGGAGTCCGTCCGGGACTGCCTGGACGACCTGGGCGCCGGCCGGATCGGCCACGGGGTGCGCGCCGCCGAGGACCCGCGGCTGATGCAGCGCCTCGCCGACCGCCAGGTGACCTGCGAGGTCTGCCCCTCCTCCAACGTCTCGCTGGGCGTCTACGAGCACCCCGAGGACGTACCGCTGCGCCGGCTGTTCGACGCCGGCGTGCCGCTGGCGCTGGGCGCCGACGACCCGCTGCTGTTCGGCAGCCGGCTGGCGGACCAGTACGCGCTGGCCCGTGACGTGCTGGGATTCTCCGACACCGAGCTGGCGGAGCTGGCCCGCCAGTCGGTGCGCGGGTCGCGGGCGCCGGAGAGCGTGCGCAAGGAGCTGCTCGCCGACGTCGACACCTGGCTGGCGGAGGGCGCCACGGACTGACGGCGCCGGGGGCTGCTCCTACCTGCGAAGGCTTCGGCCGGACACGGCCTAGAGGCGTACGCCGATCATCACCGGCTCGTTGACCAGCTCCACGCCGAAGGCCGCGCGGACGCCGTCGCGGATCTCCCGGGCGAGGTCCAGCAGGTCCTCGGCGGTGGCCGCGCCGCGGTTGGTCAGCGCCAGGGTGTGCTTGGTGGAGAGGGTGGCCGGGCCGCTGCCGTAGCCCTTGGTGAAGCCCGCGCGGTCGATCAGCCAGGCCGCCGAGGTCTTGGTGCAGCCGTCCGGCGCCGGGTAGGCGGGGGCCTCCTCGGCGCCCGGGCGGGCCTTGAAGACCGCGTACTGGTCGGCCGTCAGCACCGGGTTGGTGAAGAAGGAGCCCGCCGACCAGGTGTCGTGGTCGCCGTCGTGCAGCACCATGCCCTTGCCCGAGCGCAGCCGCAGCACCGCCTCGTACGCCTCGCGCAGCCCGACCCGCTCGTCCGGGGAGACGCCCAGGTGGCGGGCGGTCTCGGCGTAGCGGACCGGGGTGGAGAGGCCGCCGGCGTCCTCCAGGGCGAAGCGCACCCGGAGCACCACGTAGCGGTCGGGGTCGGCCTTGAAGCGGCTGTGCCGGTAGGAGAAGGCGCACTCCTCGCCGGTCAGGGTGACCGTCGCGCCGACCCGGCGGTCGTACGCGACCACCCCGGTGACAGACTGGGCCACCTCCTGGCCGTAGGCGCCGACGTTCTGCACGGGCGTGGCGCCGGCCGAACCGGGGATGCCGGCCAGGAACTCGATACCGGCCAGGCCGTGCTCCACCGTCCGGGTGACCGCGTCGGCCCAGACCTCGCCGGCGGCCAGCTCCAGCGCGGTGCCGTCGAGGTGGAAGCCGGTGGTGGCGATCCGCAGCACGGTGCCGGGGAACCCGGCGTCGCCGATCACCAGGTTGGAGCCGCCGCCGAGGACCAGCAGCGGCTCGCCGGCCGCGTCGGCCGCGCGGACGGCGTCGACCACCTCGTCGTCGGTGGTCGCGGTCACCAGCCGGCGGGCCGGGCCGCCGAGCCGGAGGGTGGTCAGCGGGGCGAGGGGGGCGTCGAGTTCTACCTGCACGCCCACCAGCGTACGGGGAGGGCTCGCCGGCCCTCCCCGTCCGCCCCGGGCTCAGGCCAGCCGGACCACCGCGCGGGACATGCCCAGCACCTTCTGGCCGCCGCTGGTCGCCACCAGGTCGACCTGCACCTTGCGGTCGTCCAGCAGCTTGGCGACCTTGCCGGTGACCTCGATCACCGCGCCGACGCCGTCGTTGGGCACCGGCACCGGCCGGGTGAAGCGCACGCCGTACTCGACCACCGCGGCCGGGTCGCCGACCCAGTCGGTGACCACCCGGACGGCCGAGGCCATGGTGAACATGCCGTGCGCGATGACGTCCGGCAGGCCGACCTCCTTGGCGAACTTCTCGTTCCAGTGGATCGGGTTGAAGTCGCCGGAGGCGCCCGCGTACTGCACCAGGGTGGCGCGGGTCACGGGGAAGGACTGCGCGGGCAGCTCGGTGCCGACCGCGACCTCGTCGAAGTTGACCGTCATCCTGCTACTCCCCCGTCTCGTCGGCGGCCCGGGCCACCAGGGTCATGATCGAGGTCACCACGTGCTCGCCGCTCACGTCCGACACCTCGCCGCGCACCGTGAGCACGTCGTTGCCCGCGAGCGACTTGATGTTGTCGATGGTCACCTCGACCGAGAGCCGGTCACCGGCCCGCACCGGGCGGGTGTAGGCGAACTTCTGGTCGCCGTGCACCACCCGGCTGTAGTCCAGGCCCAGCTGCGGGTCCTCGACCACCTGGCCGGCGGCCCGGTAGGTGACCACGAACGGGAAGGTCGGCGGGGCGATCACGTCCGGGTGGCCGAGCTCCTTGGCGGCCTCCGGGTCCGTGTACGCCGGGTTGGGGTCGCCCACGGCGACGGCGAACTCGCGGATCTTCTCCCGGCCGACCTCGTACGGCTCGGTGGGCGGGTAGGTCCGCCCGATGAAGGAGGGGTCGAGAGCCATGGGCACACTCCTCGGATGTCCGGTGGGTGACGAAAAAAGACTCCGGGCCGCACCCCAGTGAGGGATGCGGCCCGGAGTCGGAGACCTGGTTCACACAGGCCCGGCGACCCGCGAAGGGGTCAGCGGGTCTCGCGGTGCGCGGTGTGCGAGTTGCAGCGGGGGCAGTGCTTCTTCATCTCAAGACGGTCCGGGTCGTTACGCCGGTTCTTCTTGGTGATGTAGTTCCGCTCCTTGCACTCCACGCAGGCCAGCGTGATCTTCGGGCGGACGTCGGTGGCAGCCACGGGAGTGCCTTCCTTGGACAATGAATAAGAACACAGACAAGAGTAGCCGACCGGGAGTGCGATCTCCCGACCGACTACGCGGGGTAGCGGTGACCGGACTTGAACCGGTGACACAGCGATTATGAGCCGCTTGCTCTACCAACTGAGCTACACCGCCACAGTGATCCGGAGCGAGGCCGAAGCCGAACTCCCTCTCACCAGAGCCCCCATGCGGAATCGAACCGCAGACCTTCTCCTTACCATGGAGACGCTCTACCGACTGAGCTATAGGGGCGAACGAGGAAGAGATTACACGTTCCGCGCCCAGAGGTGAAATCCGTATCCGGCCCCGAAGACCGCAGGTCGGCGGGGGGTACACCCGAACGACCGAAGGACCTTCGTTCGAACGGCCGTGGACGGTACGGCCCGACCCGATACGACTTATGCCCGCCTCCCGGCCGCCCGCGCCCGTGCGCCATAGGCTCGACGTCCATGGACAGCGCACCCGCCGACGGACCGCAGCCCGGCAACGGGCCGGCCGCCAACCCGCTCGGGCACGGCCCGGTGCTGCTGCTCACCGGCGCCCGGCTGGCCGACGGACGGGTGGTCGACGTACGGATCAGCGGCGACCGCATCCAGGCCGTCGGCACCGTCGGCAGCCTGGGCCCGCTGCCCGCCCTGCCCGGCACCCCCACCGCCACCACCGGCGCCCGGATCGACCTCTCCGGCTATCTGCTGCTGCCCGCCCCCGCCGAGGCGCACGCGCACTACGACGTCGCCTTCTCCGCCGCCCTGCCCACCCCGCCGCCGGAGACCCCCGCCGACCTCACCCGCCGGGTCACCGAGGCCGCGCTCACCTCGCTCGGCTACGGCGCCACCGCCCAGCGCACCCACGTCCGGATCGGCGACGTGCACGGGCTGCGCGGGCTGGAGGCCGTCCTCACCGCCCGGCAGGCCCTCAGCGGACTCGCCGAGCTCCAGACCGTGGCGGTGCCCCGGCTGCTCACCGGCCGGGCCGGGGCGGACGGCCGGGCGCAGCTGCGCGAGGCGCTCAAGCTCGGCGCCACGGCCGCCGGCGGCTGCCCCGAGCTGGACCCGGACCCGGCCGGCTACGTGCAGGCGGTGCTGGAGGCCGCCCGGGAGGCCGACTGCCCGGTGGACCTGCACACCACGGCGGCCGATCCGGCGCAGCTGGCGAGGCTGGCCGGCGTGCTGGGCCCGCTGCGGCCCCGGGTGACGCTCGGGCCGTGCGGGGGCCTGACCCCGGGCGCCTCCACGGCGCTGGCCAGCAGCGGGATCCGGGTGGTCGTCCTGCCGCAGAACGGCTGCTGCACCGGGGTGGAGGGCCGTCCGGCCGGGCTGCGGCCCTCGCTGGTGCGGGAGCTGGCCGAGGCGCGGGTGCCGCTGGCGGCGGGCAGCGGGGCGCTGCGCGACCCGGCCTCGCCGGTGGGCCGGGCCGACCCGCTGGAGGCCGCGTACCTGCTGGTGGCGAGCGGGGCGCTGGGCGTGGAGGCGGCGTACGACGCGGTGGCGAACCAGGCCCGGACGGCGCTCGGGCTGCCGCCGGTGCGGGTGGACGCGGGCTTCCCGGCGGAGCTGCTGGCCGTGCGCGGGGACAGTCTGGCCGGGGCGCTGGCGGGCGGGCACAGCCGGCTGGTGGTGCACTGCGGCCGGATCGTCAGCCGGACCAGCGCGGTGCGGGAGTTCGCCGACACGGTGGCGCTGGCGCTGCCCCGGCAGAGCGGCGCGCCGGGCTGACGTACGGCTGCCATGGTGCGCGAGGGGCGCGCGACGAACGTCGCACGCCCCTCCCCCACATTGGCCGCCGACGGGCGCCGGTGAGAACCCGGGCGGCACCGCGGCCCCAGGCATCCCCCACGGAGCGGGACCGCGCTCTCATCACCGACGCTACGCCTACGGACGGCTTCGGGGAACGGTCTTGACGTCCTTCTTTCGCGGGCCCTAAGCCTCTTGACGATTCATCGACGGCCCGTCGGGCCGGATCTTCGAGCTGACGTCACGTCACTTCCGTGCGCCGAGCGCCGTGTTGGCCCTTCCCGGACGCCGGGCGCCGTCCGGCGGCCGTCACGCGTGCTCGGGCGCCGGGAGCCGCTCGTGCTCCGAGCGGACGGCCGGCTCACCGCGCCGCACCGCGCCGGGGGCCCGGCGGGACGGGTGGTACGCCCGGCTGGAGGAGGTCAGCTGCCAGGGCACGCTGATCACCATCACGCCCGGGGTGAACAGCAGCCGGCTCTTCAGCCACAGCGCCGACTGGTTGTGCAGCAGGTGCTCCCACCAGTGGCCGACCACATACTCGGGGATGAACACCGCGACGGCGTCCCGGGGGCTGGTGCGGCGGTACTCGCGGACGTACTGGACGACCGGCTTGGTGATCTCCCGGTACGGCGAGTCCAGCACCTTCAGCGCCACCCGGACGTCGAACTCCGCCCACTGCCGGACCAGTTCCTCGGTGCTGTCCCTCTCCACCGCGACCGTGACCGCCTCCAGGGTGTCCGGCCGGAACGCCTCCGCGTAGCCGAGCGCCCGCAGGGTGGGCCGGTGCAGCTTGGACACCAGCACGATGCCGTGCACCCGCGACGGCCGCACCGCGTCGGCCCGCGGATCGTCGACCGCCAGCTCCGCCGCGACCGCGTCGTAGTGGCGGCGGATGCCGCGCATCATCACCCAGAGCACGGCGGCGGCCAGCACCGCCAGCCAGGCGCCCTGGGTGAACTTGGTCAGCAGGACGATCACCAGCACCAGCGCGGTGGTCACGCCGCCGAGCGCGTTGATGACCCGCGCCCGGTGCGCCCGGGCCCGTACGGCCGGGTCCGTCTCGCTGGCGAGCGCGCGGTTCCAGTGCCGGACCATGCCGATCTGGGACAGCGTGAAGGAGGTGAACACGCCCAGGATGTAGAGGTGGATCAGGTCGGTGACGTTGGCGTCGTACAGCCACAGCAGGGCGCCGGCGACCACCGCGAGGGCGATGATGCCGTTGGAGAAGGCCAGCCGGTCGCCGCGGGTGTGCAGCTGCCGGGGCAGGTAGCGGTGCTCGGCCAGGATCGAGGACAGCAGCGGGAACCCGTTGAAGGCGGTGTTCGCGGCCAGGATCAGGACCAGCGCGGTGGCCGCCTGGATCACGTAGAACAGCACGCTGTCGTCGCCGCCGAAGACCGCCGCCGCCAGCTGGGCGATCACGGTCTGCTGGGGCACGGTCGCGCAGTCGGCGAAGCCGGTGAGGTCGCAGGCGTCCTCGGCGATGTGGACGTCGGCGACCAGCGCGAGGGCCGTGATGCCGGAGAACGTCGTGACGGCGATCAGGCCCATCGCGGCCATCGTGCTCGCGGCGTTCCTCGCCTTGGGCGCCCGGAAGGCCGGCACCCCGTTGGATATCGCCTCGACCCCGGTCAGCGCCGTACAGCCGGAGGCGAACGCGCGCAGGCCCAGCATCAGCAGGCCCAGCCCGGCGAGGGCGTCCTGGCCGTACTCCGGCCGGATGCCGTACCCGGCGCTGGAGGCCACCGGCGCGTCCCCGAACGCCACCCGGACCAGCCCGGTGACGATCATCAGCAGCATGGCGCAGATGAAGAGGTACGTCGGCGCCGCGAAGGCGTTGCCGGACTCCCGGACACCGCGCAGGTTCATCGCCGTCAGCAGCACGACGAAGCCCAGCGCCAGCGGCACCCGGTGGTCGTCCAGGCCGGGGAACGCCGAGATGACGTTGTCCACGCCCGAGGCCACCGACACCGCGACCGTCATCACGTAGTCGACCAGCAGCGAGGCCGCCACCACCAGGCCGGCGTTGGCGCCGAGGTTCCTCGACGCCACCTCGTACGAGCCGCCGCCGCTCGGGTAGGCGTGCACCACCTGGCGGTACGACATCACCACGACCGCCATCAGCGCGACCACGGCGGCCGCCACCCACGGCGTCAGGTACAGGAAGGCGGTGCCGCCGACGGTGAGCACCAGCAGGATCTCCTGGGTGGCGTAGGCCACCGAGGAGAGCGGGTCGGAGGCGAAGATCGGCAGCGCCAGCCGCTTGGGGAGCAGCGTCTCGCCCAGCTCCTCGCTGCGCATGGCTCTGCCGATCACTAGGCGCTTGAGGGCCTGGGGCACGTTGAACACAGGGGCGAGCGTAAGCGCGCCGCGCGGGCCCGCAATGGGCCCGCGCGGCGTGTCCGGCGGGGCCGGTGCGCCCATCGGGCCGGGTGTTCTCGCAGGTCGGAGGCGCTATGGGGAGGCGGGTGGGAAGCCCTCGACGGCGCTGCGGGGGGTGCCGGGCGGGGCCGTTAAGACCTCGTCAAGATCTGGCGGGACGGGCGGTCGTACGGGGCATATCAGGACGAATCGGCACGGCCGGAGGGTGACGGGGGCGGGTGGGCCGCTGTCCCGGCGGGCGCCGGTTGGGAAGACGATCAGCTGGTCCGGAGGACTCCCGGCGCGGACCCGGCACACGGCCGGTGCGCGTCCGGGACGTCTCAGCGACAGGGCTGAACGACCCGACCCACCCCCACTCCACACTGTGCTGCCCCTTGGCAGCAATTGCAAGTGATGTGCAATAACTCGCCCCGGCCGCCTCCAGTCGCGACCCTCCGCCCCCGGTCAACTACGCTCCGCCACATGCACCCCCCGCTCCTCCTCATCGACCTCGACCACACCCTCGTCGAACGCGACGGCGGCACGGCCGACTGGGCACCCGCCTTCTGCGCCGCCCACGGCCTGCCACCGCGGGCCGCCGCCGACGTCCACGACACCCTGAACACCGACCGCTCCCCCGCCGGCTTCACCCGGATCGCCGACCGGTACGGCCTCCCCGACTCCGGGCCCGACCTCTGGGACGAGCACATCGCGTACGAGGCCGGCCGCGTCCACCCCATCCCCGGCGTCCCCGAGGCACTCGCGACCCTGCGCACGGCGGGCTGGACCATCGCCGTCGTCACCAACGGCTACACCGACATCCAGCGCGCCAAACTCGCCCGCACCGGCCTGCTCCCCGCCGTCGACGCCGTCTGCGTCTCCCAGGAGGCCGGCGCCCGCAAACCCGAGCCCGCGATCTTCCACCTCGCCGCCACCCGCCTCGGCCGGGCCCTGCGCCCCGACGACTGGATGGTCGGCAACAACCCGGCCACCGACCTCCGGGGCGCGCACGCCACCGGCATCCGCTCCATCTGGATCACGCCCTTCCCGCCCCCGGCCCTCCCCGACGACCACCCCGCCCCCACCCACCTGGCCCCCAACACCCCCGCCGCCGCCACCCTCCTCCTCGCCGGCCCCTGACCCCTGACCCCGCGACACCCCTCCGCGACCTCCGCCACAACGCAAAACAGACCGGCCCCGAACAGCGTTTCCGCTGTTCGGGGCCGGTCCGGTAATCCAGTGGCTGGTGCAGGGTTCGAACCTGCGTAGCTTGCGCGACAGATTTACAGTCTGCTCCCTTTGGCCGCTCGGGCAACCAGCCAGGATCTCGTTTCCCGGGGCTCGCCCCGTTCGACTCCGTAAACGATACCCGATGGTGGGGGGTGCTTCGCCACTCGGTTGGTCACGTGATGATCAAGGGGTGTGGCGTGGCTGTCGGGGGCGTGGGCGGGGTGGTGCTGGATAGGCTGGGGCGGCGGGTCGTCCGGTGGGGCGGGCCGTGCCAGTGAAGCCAGCGCATCAAGGAGACCAACACACCATGGCCGACTCCAGTTTCGACATCGTCTCGAAGGTCGAGTGGCAGGAGGTCGACAACGCGATCAACCAGACCTCCCGTGAGATCGCCACCCGCTTCGACTTCAAGAACGTGGGCGCCGAGATCAGCCGGTCCGGCGAGAAGATCGAGATGAAGGCCAACGGCGAGGAGCGGGTCAAGGCCGTTCTGGACGTCCTGCAGAGCAAGTTCATCAAGCGCGGCCTGTCGCTGAAGGCCCTGGACACCCAGGAGCCGCAGCTGTCGGGCAAGGAGTACAAGATCTTCGCGAACGTGAAGGAGGGCATCTCCCAGGACGATGCCAAGAAGGTCGCCAAGATCATCCGGGACGAGGGCCCCAAGGGCGTGAAGGCCCAGGTCCAGGGTGACGAGCTGCGCGTCAGCTCGAAGAGCCGGGACGACCTGCAGACCGTGCAGGCCCTGCTCAAGGGCAAGGACCTGGACTTCGCGATCCAGTTCGTGAACTACCGCTAGAGCGGGGGCCACCCGCCGGAGCAGGAGCTCCTGCCCGCGGCGGCGCCCTGCCCTGTCGGAGCGGAAGGGCGCATCGGGGTACGGCACCGGGGAGGGTCCCGGGCGCCGGCCCCGGTGCGCCCTTCCGCGTACCGGCATCGGTACGACCCTTGACGCCCGCCCGGGTGCGACCCGAGTCTGTGATCTTCGACGACGAGGGGACGGACCATGCCGAGAACGGGCCTCGACAAGGGCGCCAACACCGCACTGACCGGGCCCGGGGTGACGGTCACGGTGACGGCCGGCGGGGTGGCGGTGGACGTGTCGGCCCTGCTGGTGAACGAGGACGGCAAGGTCCGTTCGGACGACGATCTGGTCTTCTTCAACAGCCCCCACCGCGACGGGGTCACCCTGGCCGGGACGGCCATCACCGCCGAACTCACCGCGATACCGGGCGATGTGCGGTCGGTGGTCGTGGTCGCCAGCGTCGACGTCGAACTGCCGGGCACCACCTTCGACCCCGCGTCCACCCCGTCCGTGGTCATCCGGGACGGCGCGGCGGAGCTGGAGTTCGTACCGCCCGGGATGTCGGGCGGGGAGACCGTCCTGGTGCTGGCCGAGCTGTACCGGCGCGGCGACGGGTGGAAGGTCCGCGCCGTCGGCCAGGGCTACGCGGGCGGACTCGGCGCGCTGGCACGGGACTTCGGCGTCAGCGTCGCCGATGACGAGCCGGCGGAGGCACCCATGGTGGTACCGGTGGTGGAGGCGCCCTTGGCGGTACCGGTGGTGGAGGCGCCGGCCCCGATGGCGCCGCCCGTACCGTCCGTGCCGGCCGGGCCCGGGGAGTCCGCCATCGGCTTCGAGAAGGTCGCCGCCGTCGCCCCGGCGCTGCTGACCAAGTACCGGAGCGCCGGGGACTCGCTGCGCAAGCGCGGGCTGACGGGGACGCGGGCCGCGGTGTACCTGGTGCTCGACTACTCGGGAAGCATGGAACAGCACTACGACAACGGCGACGTGCAGGCCTTCTCCGAGCAGATCCTCAGCCTCGCCGCGCACCTGGACGACGACGGCACCATCCCGGTGGTGCTGTTCCACCACAGGGTGGCGCACACCGCCGAGCTCGCGCTCAGCTCCTACCAGGGCGGGATCGACCGGATCCGCGACGGCGTCGAGATGGGGGGCACCGAGTACGCCCCCGCGATGCAGGCGGTGATCGAGCTCCACGAACGGCGCGCGCCCGGCACCCCGGCCCTGGTGGTCTTCCAGACCGACGGCAACCCCTGGGACGCGAAGGCCACCAGGCGCACCCTGCGCAGCGCCGCCAAGAGCCCGCTCTTCTGGCAGTTCGTCGGCTTCGGCAACCGCCGGAGCCTCGGCTTCCTCGCCGGGCTCGACGACCTGGGCCGCCGCACGGTCGACAACTCCGACTTCCTCGCCGCCGGCGAGGATCCGCGCGCCTGGTCGGACGAGGACCTGTACGACGCGCTGCTCGCGGAGTGGCCGCGCTGGCTCTCCGAGGCCAGGGCCAAGGGCATCCTGCGCTGACGTCCGTACGGGCGCGGGCCCGCGAACGGCACAGGGCCCGGGTGGTCACGACGAGGATCGTCGTGACCACCCGGGCCTTCGGCGTCGGTGCGCCAACGCCGGTTCACAGGCCGCGGCGGTGGCGGGCGGCGACCGCGGAGATCCAGAACATCGCGATCATCACGCCGACCGCCAGGGTGAGCGTGCCGGCCTTGCCGCCGCCCATCGCCCAGCCGTTGCCGAGCAGCAGCGCGGTGCCGGCGAGGCGGGAGGCGACGGCCTCGGCGCGGCGGCCGGTGCGGGAGAAGTGGCGGCCGAGGACGTAGCAGGCCGCGCCCATCGCGACGAACGTGAGCATGCCGGCCGCCATGTGGGCGTAGCTGTGCCAGGTGAGGGCGGTGGGCATCCCGTCCGGGGTGCCCGCCGGGAAGCCGTCGGCCGGGTCCATGACGAAGACCCCTGCGGCGATCATGCCCAGGCCCTGGACCCGGACCAGCCGGGGCACCCAGGTGCCGCCCGGGGTGCCGTGCAGGACGCGGCGCAGGCCGCTCGCGCCGGCGGTGTACAGGGCGCCGACGAGCAGGAAGTCGGCGATCTGGACCCAGCCGAGGGAGCCGTTGCTCAGTGCGCTGAGCGGGTGGCGGGTGATGTCGAAGCCCTCGCGGGTGGCGGCCTGGGTGAGGGCGACGACCGCCCACAGCGGGGCGGCGAGGGCGGCGGCGGTGAGGAGCGCCCGGGTGGTGGCGGCGGAGGTGGGGGTGCCGGTGCCCTTGACGGAGGTGGCGGTGGCGGAGGTGCCGGTGCCGGCGGAGGAGTCGCTGCCGGTGCGGAGCTGGGTGGTGGTGGCCATGGTGGGGCTGCCTCTCTCGGCGGGGGATCCGTGGTCTGTTCGGTGCTCGCTGACACGTCGAACCGCCGATGTGACAGGGAATGACCGGCGTTCCCTGTCACATCGGCCCGATCGACGTACTGGCAGAACCACCCGCCGGGCACCGAGCCCCGGTGGGACCCGTACGAGACGAACACCCGGGAGAACCCCATGCGCTACCTGATGACGACCGGCCCGTCCGAGACCGCCCCCGACGAGAAGCTGTTCACCGAGATGGCCGCCTTCATCGAGGAACTGACTGCCTCCGGCGTCCTGTTGGCCACCGGCGGGCTGGAGCCGGGCGGCATCCGGATGACCTCCTCCGGCGGCGAGATCACGGTCGTCGACGGGCCGTTCGCGGAGGCCAAGGAGGCGGTGGCCGGCTTCGCGCTGGTCGAGGTCCGCTCCGAGGAGGAGGCCCTTGAGCTGGCCCGCCGGTTCCGCCGGATCGTCGGGGACGGCGAGAGCCTGCTCCGCCGGATCTTCAACCCCTGACCGTCGCGGGAGCCACGCCCGCGCGAACCCCCGATCCGCACCCGTCCCGGCTTGCCCACAGGCCGGGACGAGTGCTGTGATCAACGCCGTGGACGCCCACCGCACGGTCGACGCGGTCTGGAAGCTGGAGTCGGCCAGGATCGTCGCCACGCTCACGCGGATGGTGCGCGACGTGGGCCTCGCCGAGGAACTGGCGCAGGACGCGCTGGTCGCCGCCCTGGAGCAGTGGCCCGTCTCCGGCGTGCCCGCCAACCCGGCCGCCTGGCTGACCACCATCGCCAAACGCCGGGCCGTGGACCACATCCGGCGCGCCCAGCGGCTGGAGCGCAAGCAGGAGGAGCTCGGCCACGAGCTGCTGCGGTCCGGCGACCCGTTCGAGGCCGGGCGGCCGGAGTACCGGGACGGTTCCGGGGAGGAGTACGGGGAGGAGCCGGGTGCGCGGCCCGAGCCGGAGAGCTCCGAGCCCGGGCCCGGCTCCGGCCCCGGCTCCGGCCCCGGCTTCGGCTCCGGGCAGGACGACGTCCTGCGGCTGATGTTCATCTCCTGCCATCCGGTGCTGCCCACCGAGGCGCGGGTCGCGCTGACGCTCCGCCTGCTCGGCGGCCTGACCGCCGAGGAGATCGCCCGTGCGTTCCTGACCACCGGCACCGCCGTCACCCAGCGGATCGCCGCGGCGAAGCGGACCCTCGCCCAGGAGCGGGTCCCCTTCGAGCTGCCGGCCGCCGACGAACTCGCCGAGCGCCTCTCCTCCGTCCTGGAGGTGGTCTACCTGGTCTTCAACGAGGGCTACTCCGCGACCTCCGGCGACGACCTGATCCGCCCGGCGCTCTGCCACGAGGCCCTGCGACTGGGCCGGCTGCTCGCCGAACTCGCCCCCGGGGAGGCCGAGGTGCACGGTCTGGTCGCGCTGATGGAGATCCAGGCCTCCCGCTCGGCCGCCCGCACCGGGCCCGACGGCGAACCCGTCCAGCTCCACGAGCAGAACCGCGGCCGCTGGGACCAGCTGCTCATCCGCCGGGGCTTCGCCGCCATGCTGCGCGCCCGGCGGACCGGCGGCGCCCCCGGCCCGTACGTGCTGCAGGCCGCGATCGCCGTCTGCCACGCCCAGGCGCGCACGGCCGAGGAGACCGACTGGGCGCAGATCGCCACGCTGTACGGGGCGCTCGAACGTCTGCTGCCGACGTCCGTCGTCCGGCTCAACCGGGCGGTGGCGGTCGGCATGGCGTACGGGCCCGGCGCCGGGCTCGACCTGCTCGACGCGCTGGTCACCGATCCGGTGCTGCGCGACTACCACCTCCTGCCGAGCGTGCGCGGCGACCTGCTGGCCAGGCAGGGCCGGAGCGAGGAGGCCGCGCGGGAGTTCCGGCGGGCCGCCGCGCTCACCCGCAACGCCGCCGAGCGCGCCTTCCTGCTGCGCCGCGCGGACGATCTGCCCGGAGGGCGGCCCGCCGGAGTCACGCTGGCGCAGGCGGCCGAGGCGTTCCTCGCCCGGGACGGCGCGGAGGCGGCCACGGTCCGCTCGTACGGGCAGACGCTGCGGCGGCTCTGCCTGGACCTGGGCGGGGACACCCCGCTGACCGGGCTGGACGCGGAGCGGGTGGGCCGGGCGTTCACGGCGGCCTGGGGCACGACGGCGGCGCGGACGTGGAACCGGCACCGGGCCGCCGTCCGCTCCTTCGCCGCCTGGGCAGCCGGGTCGGCAGGGTCTGCCTGGGCTGCCGGGGCCACCGGCTCCGCGGGTGGGACGGCCGGGGTGGCCGGACTCGCGGCGGGCATCGGGCGGCGGACCGAGCCCCGGACCGGCGGCGACGCGTCCGGCACACCGCCCCTCGGCGACGGGATCGACGACGGGTGGCTCGACGCCCTGTGGGCGCGGACGGACCTGCCGCTGCGCGAGCGCGTCCTGTGGCGGCTGCTGCACGAATCGGGGGCGCCGGTGACGACCGTCCTCGCGCTGAACGTCGAGGACCTCGACCTGGACGACCGCCGGACCCGCGCCGGTGCGGGCTCCCGTACCCGCTCCGGGCCGGGTGCCGGCCGGGTGGGCTGGCGTTCGGCCACCGCCCGGCTGCTCCCGCAGCTGATCGGCGGCCGGACCCGCGGGCCGCTGTTCCTCTCGGACCGCCGCCCCGGGCCGGCCCGCACACCCGCCGCGGCCGACCTCTGCCCGGAGACGGGCCGGCGCCGGCTGTCGTACGAGCGGGCCGAGTACCTCTTCAAGCGGGCCACCCGGACGCTCGACCCGGCCGGCGAGGGGTACACCCTGCGCCGGCTCAGGCCGGACGGGCGGCCCTGATCCGGAGGCTCAGGCGGGGCGGCGGGCGGACCTGATCCGCAGGCTCAGGCGGGGTGGTCGACCGTGACGACGATCTTGCCGACCTGGGCGCCCGCCTCCAGGTAGCGGTGCGCCTCGACGATCTCGTCCAGGCCGAAGACCCGGTCGACGGCGGGTGCGAACGCCCCGGTGCGCAGGCCGGAGGCGACGAACGCCTCGGCCCGGCGCAGCCGTTCGCGGTCGGTGGTGGTCTCGAACAGGGTGAAGCCGCGGATGTTGCGGCCCGCCAGCTCCCCCAGCGGGGGCAGCGGGGTGTCCGCACCGGCGAGCGCCCCGTAGACGAGGAGCGTGCCGCCGGGGGCGAGCGCCCGGACGAGGCCGGTCACCCCGGGGCCGGCCACGGCGTCGAAGACGAGCTCGGCGCCGCGTCCGCCGGTGAGCTCCAGCACCCGGGCGGTGACGTCCTCCTCCTCGGTGACGATCACCTCGGCCGCGCCCGCCGCGCGCAGCCGTTCGGCCTTGGCGCGGGTACGGGTGGTGGCGACGGGCACCGCGCCGACGCGGTCGGCGATCCGGATCGCGGCCAGACCCACGCTGCTGGAGGCCGCGGTCACCACGACGGTGTCCCCGGCGCGCATCCCGCCGACCTCCACCAGCGCGCCGTACGCGGTCAGATAGGGCATCCACACCGCGGCGCCGCCGACCGCGTCGAGCCCCTCGGGGCGGTGCACGACGGCGGCGGCCGGGACGACCGCGCGTTCGGCGTAGACGCCGTAGTCGTTCATCGAGAACGCGGGCACCACGCTGACCGGCGCGCCGGCCTCGAATCCCGTCACCCCCGGGCCGACCGCCTCCACCACGCCCGCGGCCTCGGCGCCCAGCCCGGCCGGGAACCGCGCGGCCTGCTCGATGTAGTGGCCGCCGCGGAACAGCGCCTCGGCCCGGTTGAGGCCGATCGCGTCCACCCGGAGCAGCAGTTCACCGGGGCCGGGCCCGTCGAGCTCCGCGTCCTCGATCCGCAGCACCTCCGGTCCGCCGACCTCGTGGAACCGCACCGTCCTGGTCCTGGTCATCCCGCGACCTCCCCTTCCCCGCCCTGCCGGTGAGGGCGGCGCCGGGTGCGCGCCGCCCGGTCCCCAGCCAAGCTGAATGTACGTCAGCTGTCAAACTTTGATTTCTGTCGAACTTTTACCGGTGGCGGGCGCCGAGGTGCCCTACGATGCGGGCAGGCGGTCGAGGCGAGGGGTGACGACGGTGGCGCGGCAGAACGAGCGGGACCGCGTCCCGCCGCACCCGGACCTCCGGAACGTCGCCCTGCAGCAGGTGCTGGAGGCGCTGGTCGACCCGGTGCGCCGCGGGATCGTCGGCGAGCTGTACGCCGCCGACCGGGACATCAGCTGCGGCGGCTTCGACCTGTCGGTCAGCAAGTCCACCGCCACCCACCACTTCCACGTGCTGCGCGAGGCCGGGCTGATCCGCCAGTACTACGTCGGCACCTCGCGGATGAACGCGCTGCGCCGCGAGGAGGTCGAGGAGGCCTTCCCCGGGCTGCTCCGCGCGCTGGTGGCCGGGCGCGCGACGGGCTGAGCGCCGCCCCGAACGGCGGGCCCCGGAGGGCGGGCGTCGCTGCCTGCGGGGTGCCGGACAGCGAGACGGTCCCGGGCCGGCGCCGGCGCCG
>NZ_JBSGFD010000041.1:0-53607 GCF_053603215.1 Kitasatospora sp. NPDC004240
GCCCCGGGCGGCGGCGCCCGGGTCGCGGCCGCCGACCAGCACCTCGTGGCCCGCCCGGACGTACGCCCCGCCCAGGGCCGCCGCCATGGCGCCCGTACCCAGAATTCCGATCCGCATGATGCACTCCTCGTCAGGTCGGTAACGGCGAACCGCCGTGTCCAGGACGGTAGGCGGGCCGATGCACACCGATCGGTAGGCATCGGGCCGGGCAGGATGTCCGCATGGCAGAGCGCGGTACGGGGGAGGGCCGGATGGTGCACGGCGGGGACGGGACCGACGCGGAGGCGATGGGCGGGGACGTGTTCGCGGCGGACTGCCGCGCCCGGATCGCCTTCGACGTCCTCGCCAACCGCTGGGACAGCGTGGTGGTCTACATCCTCGGCGAGCGCGGCCCGATGCGGCCCCGCGCGATGCTGGACCGGATCGGCGGCATCAGCCCCAAGGTGCTCAACGAGGCGCTGCGGCGGCTGGAGTTCAACGGGCTGGTCGAACGCCGCCGCTACGCCGAGACGCCGCCCCGGGTCGACTACTTCCTCACCGAGGCCGGCCGGGCCCTCATCGACCCGATCCGAGCCCTCGGCGCCTGGTCCGCCGCCCACGGCGACGCCGTCCTCGCCGCCCAGGAGCGCTTCGAGGAGGGGCGGCGGTAGCCCGGGCGGACCGTCCGGCCGTGCTCAGCGTCGCCGGGTGCGGAGCGCGAGGAAGCCGGTGAGGGCGGCCAGCGAGGCGCAGAGCGGGGCGTAGAGCGTCAGGTCCCAGTAGCGGTAGGCGTCGGGGGCGTCGGCGAGGTCGAGGGCGGAGCCCACCAGGCCGCCGACGCCCCGGACGGCCAGCACCCCGGTGACGGTCCACAGGCCCGCCCGGACCAGCCGGGAGGCCGCGAGGCGGCGGCCGGGCGTCGAGGCGGTGACGACCAGCCAGGCCGCCGCGCCCAGGAGCGCGGCGACCGCCAGGGTGAGCGGACCGGAAGGCAGTTCTGACTCCGGGACGCCGACCACCGTCTCGGCGAAGTCGGCACGGGTGTCGAGCGGCCAGGGCGAGAAGACCCACAGCAGGTGGAAGGCGCCCGCCGCCAGCAGGACGGACGCCGCGAGCCACGCCACCGCCCGGTCCAGCGCCGGGCCGCCCCACGGGTCCGTGCCGCCACCCCCACGCTCCTGGCCGGCCCCCGCCCCCGGTTCGCCGAGCAGCCACGTCATGGCGTTCATCCCGCACCCCTCTCCCCAGATCCGTACACCACTGTACGGATGTTCCGTACAGTACTGTACGGAACATGGCCAAGGGAAAAGTCACCCGTGACGACTGGACGACCGCCGCGCTCGGCGCGCTGGCCCGCGGCGGTGTCGCCGCGGTCGCCGTGGACGCCCTCGCCCGCGAACTGGGCGTCACCCGCGGCAGCTTCTACTGGCACTTCGACAACCGCGAGGCGCTGCTGGTCGCCGCCCTGGAGACCTGGGAACTGCGCGCCACCACCGAGGTCGTCGCGGCCGTACGCGAGCACGCCGACGCCGAGACCCGGGTGAGGGTCCTGTTCGCCGAGGCCCTGGGCAGCGACGAGATCGCCGGACTGGAGCCCGCCCTCGCCAACCAGACCGCCCACCCGGCCGTCGCCGCCGTGGTCGCCCGCGTCACCGGGACCCGCCTCGCCTTCCTCACCGAGCTCTTCACCGACCTCGGCCTCACCCCCGGCGCCGCCCGCCACCGCGCCCTCGCCGCCTACGCCACCTACCTCGGCTGGCTCGACCTCCGCCGCATCGCCCCCACCCTGGCCCCCGAGACCCACCCCGACACCCCGGTCGCCCCCGCCGCCCTCGACCACCTGGTCACGATGATCCTCAGCCCGACTCCGGGCCCGGCCCCGGCGCCGAGTGAAGGCTGAGCCACCCGGCGACCCGCGTGAGCGGGTGTCGGTGGGGCGTGCGAGGCTCTGATCGAATGGGCGAGTGGGGTTGTCGGGTGGCCGGGGGGAGGGGAGCGGGATGACGGTGGAGTGGCCGGTGGGGGAGGAGTGCGCGCGGGACCTCGCCGATCCTGATCCGCAGGTCCGCCGGGCGGCCGTGGAGCTGCTCTCCCGTCAGGAACTGGCCCCGCACCTGCCCGCCCTGGTGCGGGACGCAGACCCGGGCATCCGTGAGCGGGCCGGCTCCCGGTGGGTCAACCACGACCCCGCCGCGCTCGCCCTGCTCGCCGTCGACGCCGAGCCGCGGGTGCGGGCCGCCGCGGCCGCCAACTGGTTCACCCCGGTGGAGCGGCTGACCGCGCTCGCGGCCGACCCCGACCCCTGGGTGCTGGAGGCGCTGGTCCGCAACCGGCTGGCCCCGCCCGCCGCGCTCGCGCGCCTCGCCGAGACCCTGGCCGACCGGGCCGCCGAGGCCGAGGCCGGTGCCGACGGCCGGGAGCCGGACCACGACGAGGTGGAGGAACGACGCCGCCTCGTCCACGAGGTGCTCGACCACCCGGCCACCCCGACCGGGTCGCTGCGCCGGCTGTACGACCTGGAGCTGACGCCGTACTTCCACCGGGGCAACGCGATGTCCCAGCCGAACTGGCCGCCCGACCTGCTGGTCCGCTTCGGCCTCGGCCACTGCGCGGGCACCGTGGAGGGCGAGGCGGACCGGGCGAGCCTCGCCCGGATCGAGCGGGCCGCCGAGGAGGGGCCGGCGGAGCCGGTGCTCGCCGAGATGATCGCCAGCCCCGTCTACTACCTGCGCGCCGCGGTGGCCAACCGGCACGTCCCGCCGGAGGCGCTGGCCGAGTTCGTCCGCACGGCCGACCGGCAAGTGGACGGCTACCACCTGGACGACCTCGCGCGGAACCCGGCCGCCCCGTGCGAGATCCTGCTCGGCTGGGCGGCCGAGGGCCGGCGCTGCGCGGAGATGCTGGCCAACCCGGAGCTGCCGCTGCCCGTGCTCGACGAGATCGTCCGCAGCGCCGACGCCTACCACGCCGCCGAGGCCCGCGACCTGCTGGAGGTCCGGCGCCTGCGCGAGGCCGCCCGGCGGGAGGCACCCCGGAGGAACGAGTCCGATGCCCGTGCCGGCCGCGACCATGGCGGAGGGCATCCGTTGACCTGAGTGTGACCTCCGGCCCGGACGCCCTTCCGGCGGCGCTGTACGTGTTCACCCGACGACCGGGTGGCCCCCGTCGTCGAATCGGGCGACCCCCGGAACCGGCGGACACCGAACCGCTGCGTCCGGCCGTGGCCCAGGTCCTGCCCGGCTCCCGCTCGGCCCGGCATCGGATCCGTTTCGCCCACGCCCGGCTGGGGCACCTGGTTCGGGACGGGCGGAGTCGGGTCTCGGGGGCCGCCCGCCGCATCGGAGTCGGGAGGACGGATGTTGGCCGAGTCACTGACGGCGCTCGCCGGCGCGGGGGCCAGCGCGCTGATCGGAGCCATGGCCACCGACCTGTGGCAGGGCGCCCGCGGCGGGGTCGTCCGGCTCTTCGGGCGGGGCGGCGAGGCCCGCGGGGAGGCGATCGGCGCACAGCTCGACGAGGACGCCGTCCTCGTCGTCCGCGCCGAGCCGGACGGCGCGGACGAGATCCGGGCCGAGCTGCTGCCCGTATGGCGTCGGCGGCTGCTCCTGCTGCTGGAGGAACACCCCGACTCCGAGGGCGAGTTGCGGGAACTCGTCGCACGCGTACAGGACGGCCTGCCCGCCGGACGCCAGGTGTGGACGCAGTCGAACACCGCCCGCGACCACGGCACCCTCTTCGCCGTGCAGGGCGGCAGCCTGCACTATCACCAGGCGGCCGAGGGGCAGGTGCCACCGCCCGCCGACGAAGACGGTACGGCCGGGACCAACTGACCGTGGACCTCCCCGACGAGGTCCACCAGCAGGTCCGCGCCGTCGCCGGCTTCGCCTACGGCGCGGTCGGCGCCGACATCCACGTCTTCGGCGACGGCACCCCCGTCTACCTGCTGTACGCCCGCGACACCCACGGCGCCGCCGGCGGCCAGCGGCGGGACTCCGCCTGGCTGCGCGCCCAGCCCAGCAGGATGCTCGACGCCCGCAGCGAGATCGTGGAGTTCACCGGCCGCGAGGCGGAGCTGGGCCGGCTCCGCGCGTGGCGCGACCAGCCCGCGCGGACGGCCGTGCGGTGGCTGCACGGACCCGGCGGCGCCGGCAAGTCCCGCCTCGCGGCCCGCTTCGCCGCCGAATGCGCCGACGCCGGCTGGCTCGTCGTCGACGCCGTGCACGGCACCGACACCCACCCGCCCGCCGAGGGCAGCCAGGACCTGCGCACCGACCACCGCGCCGGGGTGCTGATCCTCGTCGACTACGCCGACCGCTGGCCGGACGCCCACCTCGCCTGGCTCTTCCACAACGGCCTCCTGCGCGACGAACTCCCCGCGCGGGTCCTGCTCATCGCCCGCTCCGTGCGGCCCTGGCCGGCCCTGCGCGCTCAGCTCGGCCGCCGGCGGCGCCCCACCGACCTCTCCGACCAGCCGCTGGACCCGCTGGCCGACTCCGGCCGCCAGGGGGAGCGCGCCCGGATGTTCGAGGCCGCCCGCCGGGGCTTCGCCGCCCACTACCCGGATCCCGGCGCCCTCGAAGTCCTCCGCGCGCCCCACGAGGACCTCGCCCGCCCCGACTTCGGGCTGACCCTCGCCGTCCACATGGCCGCGCTCACCGCCGTCGACGCCCGCGCCGCCGGCCGGGAACCACCCGAGGACCTCGCCGGGATGACCGCCTACCTCCTCGACCGCGAGCACGAGAACTGGCGTCGCCCCGACGCGCGCGCCCCGGGCGCCCCGGTCGCGGACGCCGCCGCCGACGACCGCCGCGGTCTCGACCTCGCCCGTACCGTCTTCACCGCCGTCCTCACCGGCCCGATGCGCCGCGACGCCGCCCGCCCCCTGCTGGACCGCCTCCTGTTACGGACCCCGGCCGACCGCGCGCTGACCGCCCACGCCGTGCACTACCCGCCGACCGACCCGGCGGCCGCCCACGTACTCGAACCGCTGCTCCCCGACCGGCTCGCCGAGGACTACCTCGCCCTCACCCTCCCCGGGAGCCCCGTCACCGGATACCCGACCGACCTGTGGTCGGTCACCGGCACCACCCGCATCCTCCAGCGGGACGCAGGAGCCGCACCCCCCTGGACCCCGCGCGCCCTCACCTTCCTCATCGCCGCCGCCGAACGCTGGCCGCACGTCGGCCCCGCCGTCCTCTTCCCGCTGCTGCGCCGCGACCCCGCCCTCGCCGTCCGGGGCGGCGGCGCCGTCCTGGCCGCGCTCGCCGCCCTCGACTCCGTGGACCTCGACGTCCTGGAGGCCGTCGAGCCGCTGGTGCCCTCGCGCGACGTACGGGTGGAGAGCGGCACCGCGGTCCTGGCCTCGCGCCTCGCCGCCCACCGCCTCGAAGGGGCCGCCGACCCCACGGAACGGGCCAGGCGCTTACGGGACTTGGCCGCCGCCCACCTCAAGGCGGGCCGCAGGAGCGACGCGCTGGCGCTCATGGAGGAGGTCGTACGGCTCACCCGGGAGGCTGCCCGACAGGATCCGGTACACCGGCCCGACCACGCCGACGCCCTGCTCAACCTGGGCGGCCTCTTCATCGGGGAACTCGACCCCGAGCGCCAGGTCGAACTCCTCCGCGAGGCCATCGGGCTGCTGGAGCAGGACACGGCGGACGCCAAGGTCCTGGGCTCCCTGGCCCAGGCGCACACCCGGCTCGCCTTCGCGCTCCGGCGGACCGGGGCCGCGGCGGCCGCCCACGCGTCCGTGGCCGAGGCACAGCGGCTCTTCGGGGAGATCCTGGACCGCGACCCCATGCTGTATCTGGCCCTGGCCACGGACATGAACCGCCTGGAGATGGTGAACGGCTACCTGCTGGCCAAGTCCGGGCGCCTGGCGGAGGCCGCCGAGAGCGCCGGCCGGATGGTGGAGTTCCTGACCCGGATGGCGGGCCTCCACCCGGCCGGCTACGGGTCGGAACTCGCGGACGGCCTGCACACCCAGAGCCTGCACCTGTGGGACGCCGGGCGGCACGCCGAATCCGTTGACGCGCTCCTGAAATCCATCCGCCTCTACCGCCAACTCGCCGAGGTGGGCCCCCGCTTCCAGGACCTCCTCGCCGCCCGTCTCGACGAGGCCGCGGCCAAGCTCATCTCCCTGGAGCGGCACGCCGAGGCCACCGCGATCGCCGACGAGAGCCTCGCCCTGCACCGGGAGCGCCTCGCCCGGCTTCCGGACACCGCCGACGGCCGGGACGTCGCCGAGGCCGAACGCGGTGCCATCGGCACCGCGCTGCTCTACCTACGGGAGCGGCGCGGCGCCGACCGCCTGGCCTGGGGAACGCCGGCCGAGATCGACGCGGTGGCCGATCGGCTCGTACGGGCCGCCGACCCGGCGGGGCTCTGGAGCCTCATGCGAGCGGTCCCCGTCACCGACGCGCTGCGGATCGCCCACCGTCACCCGCCCGAACGCTGGGCCCCGCCCGAGGACCCCCGTGGTCTGGCCGCCCGGCTCACCTCGCGGCGCCACCGGCCGCAGGCCGCCGAGCGCACGGCCCGCGCCGCCGCCGGGTCGGCCGTGTGGCGGCTGCCCGACCACGGGGGCCCGGGGACGGCCGGTCCGACGGGGGCCGGCCTGCTCTCCTTCGCCCCCGGAGGGCCGGGGCGGGCACCGGTCATGGTCCGGGAGGCGTACCTGCCCGGCGGGGCGCACCCCGACGGCGTGTTCGCCACACGCATCGACGTGTACGACCTCCGCTCCCGCTCCGTGCTCTGGTCCGCCGACCACCGCAGGACCGGCGTCGCCGCCGTGACCTGCCTCGGCGCCGACGCGGTCGTCGCCCTGCGCGCGCACCCGCACCGGGCGGAACCGGAACTCGCCCTCTACAGGCCGTACGGGGTGGAGGTCCTCGCGCACGGCCGGGCCCTCGACGGGGCTCGGATCTTCGCCACTCCGCGCGTCTTCGTCGTCCTGCTGCGGGGCACGACGGCTGCCCTGATCGGCACGCACGACGGTCGGCTGGAGCGGATCGACCTGTACGACGCCCTCGGTCTGGAGCACGTCACCGTGCACGCCGTCGACCCCTCCGGTGAGCGGCTCCTGTGGGCGGACCGGCACCGCGTGCTCCTCACCGACGCCGCCCTGGAGCCGCTGTCGGCCGACGGCTGGTGGGGGGTTCCCGAGCAGCACGGCACGGTCGAGTCCGCGGTGTTCCTGTCCCCCGAGGAGTTCGTCACCGCCGCGTCGACCGGCGGCGTCTACCTGTTCCAGCAGGAGTCCGACCGGACCGTGGTGACCGCCTGGCACGTCGGGCCGCCGCTGGAGGACCTGATCGCCGTCCCCGGATGGCGCGTCGTCGGCGGCCGCTCCCGCGGCGGGGCGAGGACGCACTTCCACGACTCGGTCGCCCTCGCCCCGGTACCGGCGCCGCGCCTGCTCGCGGGGGCGTCGGGCGAGGACCCACCGCGCCTGCCGGCCGCCCCGCCCGGAGGCCGCTACGTGGTCCACGGCTCGGCCGTGCACGACCTCGGCGACCCGCTCTCCTTCGTGGGCAGGCCGCTCGCCTCGCTCACCCCGGCGGACCGGGAGCTCCTCGGCACCTACCTCGACCGGGGGAGGGCGCCGTCGGCCGCGATCCGGGAACTGCTGGAGTTCGTACGGGACCTCGGGTCCCCCATGTGACCGCCACCGAGGCAGGGAGAGTGACCGCGAATGTTCCGCAGGAAACGCCCCAAGGGCACTCCGCCGGACCCCGGAAAGCCGACGCACCCCGACCACCCCGAGCGCCCCGACCACTCGGAGCACCCCGACCACCCGGAGCGGCCACCGAACCCGCTGCCGGAGTCGGGCAGCCCGGAAGATCCCCTCGACCTTCGGCTGGGCGAGCACGACGAGGGTCCGACGCACCTCGGCATGGACACCACCCTGCGCATGCGTGACAGCCTGCTCGATGCGGAACGGGGGCTGGGCCCGGGCCACCCCGATGTTCTGCGGCTGCGCCACAACTACGCCTTCTTCCTGTGTGCCTGGTCGGCCGCCGCCCCGCCCGGGGACACGTACATGCAGGACCGGGCGATCCCCCTGTTCCTGGTCAACCTGGACCACCAGACGGCGACCCTGGGCCCGTACGCCCGCGACACCCTGCTGACCATGGACGGGATCGGAAGCGCCCACCTCTCGGCGGGACGCCCGACCGAGGCCCTCCCGTACCTGCAACGGGCCCTGGAGGGCAGCGAACTCGGCCCCGACCGCGACGAGGAGCGGATCCTCGACCGCCGTGAGAAGCTGTCGGACGCCTACGCGGCGGCGGGCGACACCGACCGGGCGACCGCCCTGCTGGAGGAGACCGTGGCCGGCAGCAGGCGCCTCCTGCCGCCGGGCGGCGAACGGCTGGACGTCCGTAAGCAGAAACTGTTCTCCGTCTACCGCGAGGCGGGCCGGCCCGAGGCCACGGCGCTGTGCCGGGAGATCCTCGCCGACAAGGAGCGCTTCTACGGCCCCGACCACCTCAGCACCTACATCTGGGTGGACAACCTGGCCCACCTCCTCCACGACGCCCGTGACCTCGACGGGGCCATCGCCTGCTACGAACGGGCCGTCCGCGGCTTCGAGCAGATCCACGGAGCCGACAGCGACGCGATCTCCTACCGCTACCACAACCTCGCGATCGCCCACCTGGAAGCCGGCCGCCCGGAGGTGGCCCTGCCGTACCTGAAGGCGGCCCTCGCCGCGCGCGAACAGAGCCGGGGCCTCGACGACCCGGGGACCCTGGACGCCCTGATCTCCCTCATCTCCGGCTACGACCAGGCCGGGCGGCTCGTCGAGGCGATCGCGGCGACCGAACGGCTGATCGCGGACCTGGTACGCGTCGGCGGCCCGCAGCACCCCAAGCTCCCCGAGGTGTACGCCTATCTGGCGGAACTCAGGCGCGCCGGTCAGCCCTAGGGTCGACGAACACGTCCCGTGCCGGCGGAAGGGCGTCCGGGCCAGGAGTCGCACTCAGGCCGACGGGCGGCCTTCGCCATGGCCGCGGCCCGGCACGGCATCGGACTCGTTCAGCCAGCAGCCGAGGGTCGGTCAGCCGGCCAGCGCCTGGGTGATCTGGCGGGTGGTCTGGGCGGCGACCCGGGGGTTGTGGGCGGCGTGGTGGGCGTGGGCGTTCAGGCCGGTGGTGAGGGCCCAGCCGCGGCCACGGGCCCAGGTGGCGTCGTCCACGCCGAGGGCGGTGCGGAAGGCGGCCCGGGGGCCGGGGGACAGCAGGGTGTAGGCGATGGTGAGGTCGCGGGCCGGGTCGCCGAGGCCCAGTTCGCCGAAGTCGATGACGGCGCTGAGGCGGCCGTCGACGGTGAGCAGGTTGCCGGTGTGGAAGTCGCCGTGGAACCAGACCGGGGGCCGGTCCCACTCCGGAGCGGCGAGCGCCTCGTCCCACAGGGCGGTCATCGCGGCGGCGCCGAACACCCCGCCGAGCTCCGCGATGTTCCCGCGCGTGGCCTCGTCACGGTCGGCGAGCGGCCGCGCCGCGTGGAGCTCCGGATGGGCCGCCGGCGTCGGCGTCCCGCCGGGCAGGCACCCCTGGAGGGCGGTCAGGAAGGCGGCGAGGGTCTCGGCGGCCTCGTACGAGTCGCCCAGCCCCTCGACGGTCGCCGTCGTGCCCTCCAGCCAGCGGGACACCGCCCACGGCCACGGCCGGCCGTGGTCCGGTTCGCCCACCGCCACGGTGACCGGGAGGGCCAGCGGCAGGTGCGGGGCGAGCCGGGGCAGCCAGGCGAACTCCTTGCGTGCCTGCCCGGCGGCCCCGTCGTGGCGGGGCACCCGTACGGACAGCTCCTCGCCGAGGCGGTGGATCTCGTGGTCGGAGCCGGCCTGCTCGACGGGCCGCAGGGGGAGCCCGGCCCACTGTGGGAACTGGCTGTCGACCAGGCGCCGGGCCAGCGCGGTGCCGGTGGTCGGCGTGGTGCCGGCGGCCGGTGCGGTGGTGGTCGGCGTGGTGCCGGCGGCCGGTGCGGTGGGGTGGGCGGGCTCGGTCGCCACGGGCGGCTCCTGGGGGGTCGGCCCGCCGGGTGGCGCGGGCGGCTGGGAGCCATCCCAACCGCCCGCGGCCGTCCTGTCGACCGGATTTCCGTCCGGGGCGCGGCGCCTGACGTGGGCTCAGGCGTTGTACACGTGGTCCGGAGTGGCGATGCCGGTGATCGCCCCGGCGACCAGCTTGCTGGGCTCGTGGCCCTCGTGGAGGGTGTCGGTGTTGAGCATGACGACCAGGGTGGCGCGCTCCTCGGGCAGGTACACGGTGACGGTCTCGTATCCGGGGATCGAGCCGTTGTGGCCGATCCAGCCGTTGGAGTCGAAGATGCCGAGGCCGTACGAGGTGCCGGGGAAGCCGGTGGGGAGGGTCCTGAGGCGTTCGGCCTGGGTGGCGGGGCTGAGCAGGGTCCCGGTGGCCAGGTCCTCGGCCCAGTGCCGCAGGTCGTGCAGGTCGGAGATCATCGCGCCGGCCGCCCAGCCCCAGCTGGGGTTCCAGTCGGTGGCGTCGGCGGTCGCGCCGCTCAGCGTCTGATCGGTGTAGCCGTGCGGGTGGGGGTGGGGGAACTCGGCGCCGGCGGGGAGGAAGGTGTGCCGCAGCCGGCCGGGCCCGGTGACGCGGTCGCGGATCACCGAGGCCAGGTCGCGGCCGGTGACCTTCTCGATCACCAGGCCGAGCAGCACGAGGTTGCTGTTGGAGTAGTCGAACCGCGCGCCGGGTTCGAAGAGGTTGTCGTGCCCGAACCCGTACGGCAGCACCTCCTCGGGCGTCCACTGCCGGTAGGGATCGCTCAGCAGGGCGTGCGCGAAGTCGGCGTCCTCGGTGTACGAGTACAGGCCGCTGCGCATCTCGGCCAGCTGGCGCAGGGTGATCCGCTCCCCGTCGGGCACGCCGTCGACGTACCTGCCGATCGGGTCGTCCAGGCCGATCAGGCACTCGTCGACGAGCTGGAGCAGGGCGGTCACCGTGAAGGTCTTGGTCTCGCTGCCGATCCGGATGTTCATGTGCTCGTCCATCGGCCGGCCGGTGGCCGTGTCCGCGACGCCGAAGGTGCGGACGTAGTCCGGACGGCCCGGCCGCCACAGGCCCACGATCACGCCCGGGATGTGCGCCTCGCCCATCGTCCGCAGGATCGCCGCGTCCAGCCGGGCGGTCAGGCCGGTGGCTTCCGCCGTCCCGGCCCGTGCGGGGGGCGTGGCCTGGGAGGGCATCGCGGCCGGCAGCAGGCCGGCCAGGGCGAGGACGCCGGCCGCGAGGGTGCGGCGCAGCGGGGACGGGGTTCTCATCGAGGGTGCTCTCCTGAGGCTCGGCGGGTGGCGGGTGGCGGGGTCGGTGGCGACCGGCCCGGCGGGCGTCGGTCGGTGACGATCATCGGGTCCCCGGCCCGGGCGGCCGGGCGGGCGCACCGGGCCGCCCGGGTGAATCCGCCGCCGACCGGCCCGGCCCCGCGCGGGTGCCCCCGCCGGCCGCGCGCACCAGGTCGCCGTCCGGTCACCGGCCGGTGTCCGGACTGTCGGTGACGGGTCGTAGGGTCGGGACGACCGATCGACCGCCAGCCCCGTCCCAGAAGGGCGCCCCGGAACCATGGCCCCGTCCATCACCGCAGCCGACCACGGCGTCGCGCTCACCGAACGTGTCATCGCCTCCGTCGAGGCGGACCCGCACCGCCGGGTCCTCGACCACGACCGCTTCGCCGGCTCGTGGGTGACCGGGGAGCCCGAACCGGTGCCCACCGGGGTGCTGGCCTCGGCGGTGTTCCCGAGCGGGCGCCCGCTGCCGCCCAGCCTCAGGCGCTGGCTCGGGTACGACAGCGGCCTGCTGCGCCGCTACGGCTGGCTGGGGCCCGACGACCGCTTCACACCGCGTCCGATCGGCGCGCTCGCCCGCGCCGAGTTCGGCGACGGGTGGGGCTCGGTGTTCGACGCCCTGGAGGACCGCTTCGACGAGTGCTTCCTGCTGCCGGGCGGCTCGGACTCCCGGCGGGTCCTGGCCACCGGCGAGCCGGACGAGTACGGCGAGTACCCGGTGTTCGTGCTGGACGTGGACGACCTGCCGTGTATCGAGCTGATGTACCCGGGCCTGGACGTCTACCTGGCCGACACCGCCGGGCTGATCACCCGCGACGGCGAGGGCTACTCCTGCCTCGCCGAGGACCGCACGTACGGGGCCCGGATGCGCGTCCACGCGAAGAACTACCTCGCGGGCGAGCTGTACGAGGAGTGCCTGGAGTGGCCCTCGGCCTGAGCCCCGGGCAGGCCGAGCCCCGGGCGGGCCGGACGGACCCGCCGGGCCGACGGCGGGCGGGACAGGCGGGACGGGGTCACACCGGGGCGTCCAGCCCGCACAACAGGGCCGCGGTGTCGAGGCCGGTGACGAGGTACTGCTCGAAGAGCGCGTTGTTGAGCGCGTGCGGGGAGCGCCGCCGGCGGATCAGGTCGATCGCGGCGCCGACGTCCTGCCCCAGTTCGACCAGCGCCTGCGCGGCGACCAGCCCGGAGCGGTTGTAGCCGGAGTGGCAGCGCACCAGCACGGTCCGGCCGTCCCGTACGGCGCGGGCCGTGTCGCGGGCCAGGCGCTGGGCGGTGAGGATCTGCTCCGGGGTCAGCGGACCGTCGGGCATCTCGCCGACCAGGTGCCGGACGCCGGGCGTCGGCCCGTGGCCCGGCAGGGTGTAGAGGCTGACGACCAGGTCGAACTGCGCCCCGACCACCGCGGGCCGCAGCTCGCCGGTCCGGTCGGTCCAGTAGTGCCCGCCCATCCAGAGCCCGGGTCGCAGTTCGTTCCACGGTTCCTGCGGCCCGGGGGTGTCACGGTCCTTCTGGCGCGTCCTCATACCGCTCCTCGCGAAACGTTCCTGCTTCCTCCGGGCCCAACGGCGGGCCCGGTTCGGCCGTTCCCGCCGCGACCGCGGGCAGGCATCGGACGGGGGTGGTCCGGTTCGGTTTGACGGGGGAGGGGGACGGTCGACAGTCTTGCGCGCATGACGACCAGGGTGTGGCCGGCCGCCGCCTGCGGGCCGCGGTCCGGTGCGGAGCCGTTCGTGGTGGCCGGGGCCCGCGCCGGGGCGGGGGAGTGCCGGAGCGAGCCCCTTGCGGCCGTGCGGTGAGCGGCCCGGTGGCCGGTCGCGGACGGCTGGTGGCCGGGCTGGCGGTGGCCGTGCCCGTGGTCGCGCTGATGGCGTGGGCGGGGGTGTCGGCCGCCGCGGACCTGCTCCTGGCGGACCTGCACGACGAGTGCGCGGGCCGGCAGGCGCGGGAGGCCGAGCTGGACCGGCTCGACGCCTTCACGCTGCTGCCCGGCGGCGCGCGGGAGCTCCCGGAGTCGGCGAGCCCCGCCGGGTGCGTCCAGGACTCCGGCTTCGCCTGGCTGTACGCCGCCCGCGACTACGACCGGGTGGGCGGCGAGGCGGACGTGCTGGCCTTCTACGGGGGCGCGCTTCCCGGGCTGGGCTGGCGCTCCGAGGGGCCGCCCCCGTCGCCGGCGGTCACCCTCGGCTGTTTCACCCGCAGGACCGGTTCGGGCTGGGAGACGCTCACCGTCGGGTTCCCCCGCGAGCCGGGTGCCGCGGGGGTGTTCCGGTTGAGCGTGGAGGCCTCCGTGGACGGTTCGAAGATCGACTGCTGACACCCGGAGGAACGTCCGGCCGTCCGGGGTCCGCCGCGCTCAGGAGGAGCCGCGGATCACCAGCTCGGTCGGCAGCACCACCCCTGCGGGCTCCTCGGTGCGTCCGGCGATCCGGTCGAGCAGGGCGCGGGCCATCCGGCGGCCCATCTCCTCGATCGGCTGGCGCACGCTGGTGAGCGGCGGGTCGAGGTGCCGGGCGATGGGTGAGTCGTCCACCCCGACCAGGGCCACGTCACCGGGGACGCTGCGCCCGGCCGCGCGCAGGGCGGCCCGGGCGCCGGCGGCCATCAGGTCGGAGGCGGCGAAGACCGCGTCCAGGTCGGGGCACCGGTCGAGCAGGGCGTGCATCGCCCGGTGGCCGCCCTCCTCGGTGAAGTCGCCCGCGGCGACCAACCGTTCGTCCTGCGGCAGGCCGGCTTCGGCGAGGCCCCGGCGGTAGCCGTCGAGCCGGCAGCGGGCGCCGTACATGTCGGGCGGGCCGGTGATGGTGGCGATCCGGCGGCGGCCCCGGCCGGCGAGGTGGGCGACGGCGGAGCGGCCGGCGCCGAGGTTGTCGGAGTCGACGTACGGCACCGGCTCGTCCTCGGAGCGGCGGCCGTTGAGCACGGCGGGCACGCCGAGGGCGCGGACCAGGTCGGGCAGCGGGTCGTCGGCGTGCACCGAGACCAGGAGGACGCCGTCCACCCGCCGGGCGGCGAGGTACTGCTCGAAGCGCTGGCGCTCCTGGTCGCTGCGGATCAGGGTGAGCAGCAACTGCTGGTCGGCCTCGCCCAGTTCGGCGCTGACCCCGCGGATGACGTCCAGGAAGTACGGCTCCGCGAACAGCCGGTTCTCGCTCTCGGGGACGACCAGGGCGATCGCGTCCGTACGGCTGCCGGCCAGGGCGCGGGCGGCGCGGTTGGGGACGTAGCCGAGTTCGGCGACGGCCCGGTGGACGGCCTCGCGGGCCTGTTCGCTGACCCGGGGCGAGCCGTTGATGACCCGGGAGACCGTGCCGCGGCCGACCCCGGCCCGGGCCGCGACCTCCTCCAGGGTGGGTGGGCCGCCGTGGCGCGCGTTCGCCGTCATCGTTCTCCCCGTCGTCGTCTCTTGGAACATCAAACCGCCCCGGGTGGTCTCCCGGTCAAGCGGTCGACCGAGGGCCGATGCGGTGGGAGCGCTCCCATGCTAGACCGGCGGCAGGGTCGGCGCCATGATCCCGCCTTCGGAAATGGACGGTTGACGTCCCGTTCGACGAATCCGTGTTCATGTCTTGACATCGGCGGGTGCGGCGCAGGAACCTTCCGGCAGCGGCGTGGGAGCGCTCCCACGCATGGGTCCGCCCCGCCGGAGAGCCATCCCGCCCGGCGCGGAACCCCACCCGGCGCACCCCTGGCACCACCCCGGACGAGGAGAGTGGAATGCGCACATCCAGCACGCCCGAAACGCCCCGCACCACCGGCACCAGACGCGGCGGCGTCGCCGTCATCGCCGCCTTCACGGCGGCCGCCACCCTGCTCACCGGCTGCGGCAGCGACGGCTCCGCCGGCGGCAACGGCGGGGGCGGCACCATCACGCTGCGCGTGGGCACCTTCGGTTCCTTCGGCTACGACAACGAGACCGGCGCCAAGCTCTACGCGGAGTACGAGCGGCTCCACCCCAACATCAAGATCGTCGAGTCCAACGTGGCCGACGGCAACAAGTACTGGGAGACCCTGAAACTGCGGCTCTCCCGCAACAGCGGCCTCGCCGACATCCAGGCCGTCGAGGTCGGCTACATCGCCGAGGCGACCGGCGCCGGGCTCGCCGACAAGTGGGTCGACCTCGGGACCACCGGCGGCGCCACCCCCGCCGCCTTCCTCGACTGGAAGAACAAGCAGGCCACCACCGCCGACGGCCGGCTGATCGGCCTCGGCACCGACATCGGCCCGATGGCGGTCTGCTACAACAAGGACCTCTTCGCCAAGGCCGGCCTGCCCACCGAGCGCGCCCAGGTGGCCGCCCTCTGGGCCGGTGGCTGGGAGAAGTTCCTGGAGACCGGCCGCGCCTACCAGCGGGCCGCCCCGCAGGGCACCGCCTTCCACGACTCGGCGAGCGGCCTGTTCAACGCGGTGGTCTCCAGCGAGCCGATCCAGTACGCCAACGCCAAGGGCGAGCTGGACTGGGAGAACAGCCCCGGGGTGAAGAAGGCGTGGGAGATCGCCACCGCCGCGGCCACCGGCGGGATCACCGCCAAGCTGCGCCAGTTCGACGAGAAGGGCACCTGGAACGCCGCGTTCAAGAACTCGAAGTTCGCCACCGTGGCCTGCCCCAGCTGGATGACCGGCATCATCAAGGACCAGGCCGGCGCGGAGAACCAGGGCAAGTGGGACATCGCCCCGGCGCCCGTGGCGGGCAACTGGGGCGGCGCCTTCCTGGCCGTACCGAAGTCCGGTGAGCACACCAAGGAGGCGGCCGAACTCGCCGCCTGGCTGACCGCTCCGGCACAGCACGCCAAGGTGTTCGCGGTCAACGGCAACATCCCGTCCTCCAAGGACACCCTGACCTCCCCGGCCGTCCAGGACGCCAAGCTGCCCTACTTCGGGGAGACCCCGGTCGGCCGGATCTACTCGCAGGCCGCGGCCGGCATCAGGTCCGTGCCGATCAGCCGCTGGGACGGCACCGTGAAGACCTTCCTGACGGACAACGGGATCCTCGACATCGAGCAGCGGGGCACCGATCCGGCCCAGGCCTGGACGAACGTCCGGAAGCTGATCGCCGACAAGATCGACAAGTAGCCCCGGTCCGTGGCGCGCGGGGCGGGTGTCCGTGCCCGCCCCGGCCCTTGTGCGCGCCGCGCCCCGGCCCTTGCGCACCCCGTGCCCCGCACCCGCGCCCCGCACGCCCTTGTGCACGTCGCGCCCCGTGCCCCGCACGCCCCCGGAAACGCCCCCGCTCCCCGCACCCGACCGGAAGGACGCCCCGTGGCCACCCCCGTCCGGGCCGCGGCCGGCGGCACCCCGCCGCCCGCCCCGAACCCCTCCGCACCCCCCGACCCCCGCCCGCCCCGCCCGAGGCTGCGCGACCGGCTCCACCGCTGGGACGCCCGCACGGCTCCGTACGCCTTCGTGGCCCCGTTCTTCCTCTGCTTCGCGGCCTTCGGCCTGTTCCCGCTGATCTACACCGGCTGGCTGTCGCTGCACCGGGTGGAGCTCGGCGGCGAGGCCGAGTGGCGCGGCGCGGACAACTACACCGCCCTGCTGGACAGCGAGTTCTTCTGGAACGCGCTCGGCAACACCTTCACCCTCGGCGTGCTCTCCACCGTGCCGCAGCTGCTGATGGCGCTGGGCCTGGCCCACCTGCTCAACCACCACCTGCGGGGCCGCGGCTTCCTGCGGGTCGCGGTGCTCGCGCCGTACGCCACCTCGATCGCCGCGGCCACCCTGGTCTTCGCCCAGCTGTTCAACACCGACTACGGGCTGGTCAACACCGCGCTCGGCTGGGCCGGCGTCGGCCCGGTGGACTGGGAGGCCTCCAAGTGGCCCGCGCAGATCGCGATATCGACGATCGTCACCTGGCGCTGGACCGGCTACAACGCGCTGATCTACCTGGCGGCGATGCAGGCCGTCCCGCGCGACCTGTACGAGGCGGCGGAACTCGACGGGGCCTCCCGGCTGCGCCAGTTCGTCAGCGTGACGATCCCCTCGATCCGTCCGACCGTGCTGTTCACCATCGTGGTGTCGACCATCGGCGCCACCCAGCTGTTCGGCGAGCCGATGCTCTTCGGCGGCAGCCTCGGGGTCAGCGGCGGCAGCGGCAACCAGTTCCAGACGCTCAGCCTGCTGATGTACGAGAAGGGCTGGATGACCGGCGCGCTGGGCCAGGCCTCGGCGATCGCCTGGGTGATGCTGCTGCTCCTGCTGTCCGTCGGGGCCGTGCAGCGCCTCGCCGTCCGCGTCCACCGCACCAGGAACGGAGCCGGCGCATGAACCCCTCCACCGACCCGATTACCCAGGGCCCCTCCACCGACCCGACCACCCAGGCCCCTTCGCGTCGGCCCCGCCGCCCGGTCGCCCGGACGCACCACGCCGGCCCGCTCACGTACGTGCTGCTCGGCCTCGCCGCGGTGGTCTCGCTCTTCCCCCTGTACTGGAACCTGGTCGCCGCCTCCCACACCGGCGAGCGGGTGGTCGAGGCGCCCGCGCCGCTGCTGCCCGGCCCGCGGCTGTTCGACAACCTCGCCTTCGCCTGGAACCAGGTGGACATGGGCGAGGCGCTGGTCAACACCACGGTGGTGGCCGGCCTGGTGGCCCTGTCCACCGTGCTGTTCTCGACCCTGGCCGGTTTCGCCTTCGCCAAACTGCCGTTCCGCGGCCGCAATGTGATGCTGACCCTCGTGGTCGCCACGATGACCGTCCCGCCGCAGCTCAGCGTGATCCCGCTGTACCGGATCATCACCGACCTCGGCTGGGTGGACCACCTGCAGTCCGTGGTGCTGCCCTCGCTGGTCGCCGCGTTCGGTGTGTTCTTCATGCGCCAGTACCTGCTGGAGGCGCTGCCGGTGGAACTGGTCGAGGCCGCCCGGGTGGACGGCGCGCACAGCCTGCGGATCGTCTGGCACGTGGTGTTCCCGGTGGCCCGGCCCGCGATGGCGGTGCTCGGCATGCTGGTCTTCGTCCAGGCGTGGAACGACTTCTTCTGGCCGTTCATCGCGCTCACCCCGGACGGCAATCCGACCCTCCAGGTGGCGCTGGCCGGCCTCGGCGCGGGCGACCACAGCGTCGACCAGGCGATCGTGCTGACCGGCGCGCTGGTCTCCACCGTGCCGCTGCTGCTGGTCTTCGCGCTGCTGGGCAGACACATCGTGGGCGGCATCACGGCGGGGGCGGTCAAGAACTGACCCCGGCCGCCCGATTCCTACGACACCGACGCACCTCAGGGAGTGACCGCCATGACCACCGCCGCCTTCCCACCCGCCGCTGCGCCCGGCCCCGCGCCTTCCGCCGAGCCCGCCTTCCCGCCCGGTTTCCTCTTCGGCACCGCCACCTCCGCCTACCAGATCGAGGGCGCGGTGAGCGCCGGCGGCCGAACACCCTCGATCTGGGACACCTTCTCCCGCACCCCCGGCAAGGTGCACGCCGGCCACACCGGGGACGTGGCCACCGACCACCTCCACCGGTTCCGCGAGGACGTCCGGCTGATGCGTGAACTCGGCCTGGGCGCCTACCGGTTCTCCATCGCCTGGCCCCGGGTGCGGCCCACCGGCCGGGGCCCGGCCGCCGCCGCGGGCCTGGACTTCTACCGCCGCCTCGCCGACGAACTCCTCGCGGCCGGCATCACCCCCGTCGCCACCCTCTACCACTGGGACCTGCCCCAGGAGCTGGAGGACGCCGGCGGCTGGCCCGAACGCGCGACCGCCGAACGCTTCGCCGAGTACGCCGCCCTCACCGCCGAGGCCCTCGGCGACCGGATCGGCGACTGGACCACCCTCAACGAGCCCTGGTGCAGCGCCTTCCTCGGGTACGGCTCCGGCGTCCACGCCCCCGGCCGCACCGACCCGGTGGCCGCCCTGCGCGCCGCCCACCACCTCAACCTCGGCCACGGCCTGGCCGTCCAGGCCCTGCGTGCCCACCTGCCCGCCGTCGCCCGGATCTCCGTCTCGCTCAACCTGCACGCGCTGCGCCCGCTCACCTCCTCCGAGGCCGACCGGGAGGCCGTCCGCCGGATCGACGCCGTCGGCAACCGGATCTTCCTGGGCCCGATGCTCGACGGCGCCTACCCCGCCGACCTGCTGGGCGACACCGCCCACCTCACCGACTGGTCGTTCCTGCGGCCCGGCGACGAGAGCGCGATCGGGCAGCCGCTGGACTGGCTGGGCGTCAACTACTACACCCCGACCGTGGTCTCCGCGGCCGGCCCGGAGGACGCGAAGGCGCCCCGCGAGGACGGCCACGGTGGCGGCGAGTTCTCGCCGTGGCCCGGTGCGGACGGCCTGGTCGCCTTCCACCAGGCCCCCGGCGGGCGGACGGCGATGGGCTGGCCCGTCGACCCGTCCGGTCTGAGCGACCTGCTGACCGGGCTGTCCGCGCGCCACCCCGGGCTCGCCCTGATGGTCACCGAGAACGGCGCCGCCTACCCCGACGAGGTCCGTGCCGACGGCACCGTCCACGACCCCCTGCGCGCCGCCTACGTCCACGACCACCTGGCCGCCGTCCGGCACGCCCTGGCCGCCGGCGCCGACGTCCGCGGCTACTTCCTCTGGTCGCTGCTGGACAACTTCGAGTGGGCGTACGGGTACGACAAGCGCTTCGGCGCCGTCCACGTCGACTTCGCGACCGGCCGGCGCACCCCCAAGTCCAGCGCCCACTGGTACGCCGAGGTCGCCCGCACCGGCCTCCTGCGGCCACCGACGGTCACGTCCTGACGCCCCGAGGTCCGCCCGTTCGGATGTTCCGCTCCGGGGACGAATCCACCGGCATCGTCCGCCATCCGATGATTACGCACCGGCTCCGGGCCCCACCGGGCCCGGAGCCGGTGCGGTGCGGTGGGTGCGGGACGGTCGGCTTCGGCGCACGGCTCCCGCCGGTCGGCGGGGGCCGCTCGGCGGGTGCGATTCCGGCCCGGTGGCTGATTGTCATGCACAAATTGGCCATCATATTACTTGCCGGTAATCTGTGGGCGTCCCACGGGTTGACGACCCGTAACGCACTGAAGGAACGTCCCTTGCGCCAGCCCTCCCCCCGTCCCCGCCGACTCCTGCGCGCCACCCTGGCCGCCGCCGCGGCCACCACCCTCCTCGCCGCGGTGTCCCCCGCCACGGCCCACGCCGCCCAGCCCGGCACCGCCGCGCAGCCTGGTACCGCCCAGCCCGGCACCGCGGCCCAGCCGGGTGCGGCCGCCCCCGGCGCCGCCCACCTCGACGCCGTCGAGCGCGCCCTGCGCGAGGTCTCGCCCGGCCTGGAGGGCACCGTCTGGCAGCGCACCGAGGGCAACAGCCTCGCCGGCACCGCCGCCGACCCGTCCGGCTGGCTGCTCCAGACGCCCGGCTGCTGGGGCGACGCCACCTGCGCCGACCGGCCCGGCACCCGCGCCCTGCTGGCGAAGATGACCGCCGACGTCGCCGCCGCCACCCGGACCGTCGACATCTCCACCCTGGCCCCGTTCCCCGACGGCGGCTTCGCGGACGCCCTGGTGGCCGGCCTCAAGGCCTCCGTCGCCGCCGGCAACCGCCCGGTCGTCCGGATCCTGGTCGGCGCCGCGCCGCTGTACAACGCCAATGTGCTGCCCTCGCGCTACCGCGACGAGTTGGTCGCCAAGCTCGGCCCGGCGGCCGGCTCGGTGAGCCTGAACATCGCCTCGATGACCACCTCGCGCACCGCGTTCTCCTGGAACCACTCCAAGCTGCTGGTCGTCGACGGGCGCACCGTCATCGCCGGTGGCATCAACGGCTGGAAGAACGACTACCTCGACACCACCCACCCCGTCTCGGACGTCGACCTCGCCCTGTCCGGCCCCGCCGCCACCTCGGCCGCCCGCTACCTGGACACCCTCTGGGAGTGGACCTGCGGCCGGACCGGCCTGTTCGACAACGCCTGGTTCGCCTCCTCCGACGGCGGCGCCTGCCGTCCCTCGATCGAACGCGAGCTCAACCCCGTCGCCCCCGCCACCGGCACCCTCCCGGTGATCGCCGTCGGCGGCCTCGGCGTCGGCATCAGGCAGAACGACCCCGCCTCCACCTACCGCCCCGGCCCGGTCACCGGCGCGGCCGAGGCCAAGTGCTCGCCGTTCACCCTGCACGACAACACCAACGCCGACCGCGACTACGAGACGGTCAACCCCGAGGAGAACGCCCTGCGCGCCCTCATCGGCAGCGCCGAGCGGCACATCGAGATCTCCCAGCAGGACATGAACGGCACCTGCCCGCCGCTGCCCCGCTACGACAGCCGCCTGTACGACCTGCTGGCCGCCAAGATGGCCGCCGGCGTCAAGGTGCGGATCGTGGTCAGCGACCCGGCCAACCGCGGCACCATCGGCAGCGGCGGCTACTCGCAGATCAAGTCCCTCGACGAGATCAGCGACGTGCTGCGCGCCCGCCTCGCCGCCCTCACCGGCGACCGGGCCAAGGCCACCGCCACCATGTGCGGCAACCTCCAGCTCGCCACGTTCCGCGCCGCCCCCACCGCCACCTGGGCCGACGGCCGTCCGTACGCGCTGCACCACAAGCTGGTCGCGGTCGACGACTCGGCCTTCTACATCGGCTCGAAGAACCTCTACCCGGCCTGGCTCCAGGACTTCGGCTACATCGTCGAGGACCGCGCCGCGGCCGCCCGGCTCGACCAGGACCTGCTCGCCCCGCAGTGGCGCTACTCCCAGGCCACCGCGTCGGTCGACTGGGCCACCGGCACCTGCCGCGCCTGATCCGCGCCGCGATCCCCCATCGCCACCCGTAACCCCTGTGTGCGGGCCGCCGGTTCACCGACCGGCGGCCCGTCGGCGTTCCGGCGGCGTCCGTCGGCGACCGGTCGCGCCGTCGTCCCGGGGGCCGGCCGTGCGACGGTTCGGGCGACTTGACCACATGTCGATATGCTGCGGGCGGCCGGGTGCCAGGGCGTACCCGCTGACCTGTGGAAACCGAGATGAGGGGCGGTCATCGCCATGATGGGACCGGCGCACTCGCTGTCCGGCGCGGCGGCGTGGTTGGGGGTGGGCGCGGCGGCCGCGGCGTGGGACCGGCCGATGCCGTGGCCGGTGTTGCTGGCCGGGGCGCTGATCTGCGCCGGGGCCGCGCTGGCACCGGACCTCGACCACAAGGCGGCGACGATATCCCGGGCCTTCGGGCCGGTCTCGCGGATCCTCTGCGAGGTGATCGACAAGCTCTCGTACGCGGTGTACAAGGCGACCCGCGGCAAGAAGGACCCGCGCCGCTCCGGCGGCCACCGCACGCTCACGCACACCTGGCCGTGGGCGGTGCTGTGCGGGGCGGGCGCGGCGGCGATCTGCGGGTACGGCGGCCGCTGGGGGGTGCTCGGCGTGCTGTTCGTGCACATGGTGCTGGCCATCGAGGGACTGCTGTGGCGGCACGCCCGGGTCTCCAGCGACGTGCTGGTGTGGCTGCTGGGCGCGAGCAGCGCGTGGATGCTGGCCGAGGTGCTGGAGCGGCCGGGCAACGGCGCGGGCTGGCTGTTCACCGGGCCCGGCCAGGAGTACCTGTGGGTGGGCCTGCCGATCGTGCTCGGCGCGCTGGTGCACTGCGTCGGGGACGCGCTGACGGTCTCCGGCTGCCCGATCCTGTGGCCGATCCCGATCGCCGGCCGCCGCTGGTACCCGATCGGGCCGCCGAAGGGGATGCGCTTCCGGGCCGGCAGCCGGGTGGAGAACCGGGTGCTGATGCCGGTGTTCATGGCCCTCGGCGGCATCGGCGCCCTGGGCGGGCTCGGCTTCCTGAGCTGGGGCTGAACGGCTCCCGCTGCTCCGGGTGACCCCGGTGCCGCCGCCACGGCGGCACCGGGGCCGGGCTCGGGGAGCCGGTCCGGAGGCGTCAGCGGCGCCGGGTCAGGCCCTGGTCGATGGCGCTGATCAGCTCGCCGTTCGGGGTGTCCCCGTCCAGCGACCAGACCATCGCGCCGCCCAGGCCCTCGGCCCGGACGTACGCGGCCTTGGTGCGCAGCACCGTCGGGTCGTCGTAGGTCCACAGCGTGGTGCCGTCGAAGAGCCAGGCGTGGCCGTTCTTCGCGCCGCGGTAGAGCTTGTAGGTGCCGGACTCGGCGAGCTTCTTGAGGTGCTTGTAGTCCTCGGTGCCGGCGGTCCAGGTGGCCGGGGCCGGGCCGGTGGCCGGCTGGCCGAGACCGTCGCCGCTGCCCGTGACGCCGGTCCAGCCCTGGCCGTAGAACGGCATGCCGACGACGAGCTTGCGGGCCGGGGCGCCGCGGTCCAGCCAGGCGTTGACGGTCTGGTCGACGCTGTAGTCCCGCTTGGCGTAGAGCGCCGACTGCTGGGCGGTGGTCTTCTCGCCGGAGACGTGGAAGTCGTAGCCCTGGAGGTTCACGAAGTCGAAGTCCCGCATGATCTTCGCGACCTCGAAGCCGGCGTCGATCTTGGCGGGGGCGGTGGGCGCGTACGCGCTGAGCTCGTAGTGCCTGCGCTGCGGCTGGGAGCGGCCGAGGGCGTCGAGCTGCACGCGGAACTCGTGGACCAGCTTGGTGAAGTTCTGCTTGTCCTCGGGGCGGATCACATTGCCCGGGGCGCCCTCGGAACCGGGCCACTCCCAGTCCAGGTCGATGCCGTCGAAGACCCCGGCGGCGGCACCGGCGCCGCCGCGGGCGCCGTCCACCGGCAGGTCGCCCTTGAGGTAGGTGTCGATGCAGGAGGCGACCAGGGTCTTGCGGCCGCTGTCGGTGCGGACGGCGTCGGAGAAGTGCGCCGAACCGCTCCAGCCGCCGAGCGAGATCATGACCTTGAGGCCGGGGTGCTTGGCCTTGAGCTCGCGCAGCTGGTTGAAGTTGCCGGCGAGCCTCTGGTCGGCGGTGTCGGCGACGCCGTCCACCGAGCCCGCCGCGTCGACGGGGCGGACGTAGTCGGCCCACGGGTCGGAGCCGGGCACGTTGCCCATCAGGCACCTGCCGTCCGCGCCGACGCTGCCGAAGGCGTAGTTGATGTGGGTGAGCTTGGCGGCGGCGCCGCTGGTCTCCAGGTCCTTGACGTGGAAGTCGCGGCCGTAGATGCCCCACTGGATGAAGTAGCCGACCCGCCGGTACGACTGCGCGCCGTGCCGCCCGGACCCGCTCTGCGCGTCCGCCCGGTCGTCGTCGGAGGCGGCGGGCGCGGGGGCCGGCGCGGGAGCGGGCGCGGCCGCGGCCGTCGGGGCCAGCGGGGCGAGGAGACCGAAGGCGGCCGCGGCGGCCGCGCCGAAGGTCAGTCTGGTCATGAATCTCTGACGCATGGGCTCTTTCCTGTGCGAGTGCCGGATGGAGCTGTGCAGGGCGGAAACTATTGGTCTGAACCAGCTGGGTCAACCGGCGGTGACGGATGCAAAACTCTGGCCAAATCTTCTTGACAGGTCTAGACCGTTGGGGTTCGGTCGGCGACGCTCCCCGCGCGGAGCGGGCCGGTCCTGGTGGAACATGAAGAGATCGGTACGAACCGGGCGAGGTGGAGCATGGACGACCTCCGGTTGCCGTTCCCCGACGGTGTGGCCGGAGTCCTGGTCGACGGCGGTGGACGCGTCCTGGGCTGCACGGCGGCGGTCGAGGACCTGCTGGGGCTGCCCGCCTCCGCGCTGCGCGGACGCGACGCGGGCGAGCTGTTTCCCGGCGCGGACGGCGGCCTGGACGTCCGGACGCTCACCCTGCGCGGCGGCGACCCGGCGGACCCGCACGCCCCCAGCCGGCTGCTGCTGGCCCTCCCCGCGACCGCGGCCGCCCGCCGCCGCCAGGACGAGGCCTTCACCCGCGAGCTGTTCCTGCAGAACCAGGTCGGCCTGGCCGTCTTCGACGAGCAACTGCGCCTCGCCCGGACCAACACCCACCTGCTGCCCTACACCGGCCTGCCGGACGACCTCGAAGGAGCACGCCTCGGCGACTTCCTGGTGGCGCAGGACGCGACCGCCATCGAGGACCTCCTGCGCGTCATCCTCGACACCGGGGTCGTGCCGCCCGGGCGTGCCGAGCAGCTCGTCCGCACCCAGGTCAGCCCGCGGGCCGGCCGGATGATGTCGATCTCCGCGTTCCGCCTGCTGGACGACGCCGGCGCGGTCATCGGCGTCACCGCCCTGTTCACCGACATCACCGAGGAGCTCCGCGCCCGCACCCGGCTCGCCCTGCTGCACCAGGCGACCGCCGCGATGGGCGGCACCCTCTCCGTGAAGGGCGTCGCCCACGAGCTCGCCCGCGCACTGGCCGGCCGGCTGGCCGACGGCGCCACCGTCGACATCGTCCGCACCGTCCTCGCCGGCGCCGAGCCGCCCCCCGGCGACGGGGCGCCGCCCGGCGGTGAGGGCCCGCCCGCGATGAGCCGGGTGGCGGTCTCCGGCACCACCGTCCGCACGGGGGCGCCCGAGCACGCCGACGACGCCTGGACCATGAGCGTCCCGCTCGGCGCACGCGGCATGCCGCTCGGGCGGGTCACCGTCCGCCGCGACCGGGCCAAGGACGAGTTCGCCCCCGAGGACCGGGCCCTGCTGCGCGAGATCGCCGACCGCGCCGCCCTCGCCCTGGACAACGCCTACCGCTACACCCGCGAGCACCGCGCCGCCGTCGCCCTCCAGCGCAGCCTGCTGCCCCCCGCCGAGCGCAGCGTCACCGCCGTCACCACGGCGAGCGTCTACCTTCCGGCGTCCCGCGGCGGGGTGGGCGGCGACTGGTTCGACGTCATCCCGCTCTCCTCCACCCGGGTCGCCCTGGTGGTCGGCGACGTCACCGGCCACGGACTGCACGCCTCCGCCGCCATGGGCCGGATGCGCACCGCCGTCCGCACCCTCGCCGACCTCGACCTGGAGCCCGACGAGCTGCTCGTCCACCTCGACGACCTGGTCGCCCAGCTGCTCGCGGAGGCCGAGTTCACGGACCTCGACGGCGACCCGGCCTGGTCCGGCCGCCCCGAGCCCGGCTCCTTCGGCGGCACCTGCCTGTACGCCGTCTACGACCCCATCGCGCGCACCTGCACCGCGGCCAGCGCCGGCCACCCGCCGCCCGCGCTGGTCCGCCCCGACGGCTCCACCGGCTACCTGCCGGTCGCCCCCGGCCCGCCGCTGGGCGTCGGCGGCCACCCCTTCGAACTCACCGAGACCACCCTGGAGCCAGGCAGCGTCCTCGCCCTGTACACCGACGGCCTGATCGAACGCGGAGAAGGCGACATCGACGAGGGCATGGCCGAACTGCTGCGCCGCCTCGCCGTGACCGGCACCCGCGACCGGGCGCTGCGCGACGCCGGCCGGCGGATCGTCGCCGGCCTGCCGCCCACCCGGCTGCGCGACGACGTCACCCTGCTGCTCGCCCGGACCAGGACCGTCTCGCCCGACGACATCGCCCGCTGGCCGCTCGACCCCGACCCCCGCTCGGTCGCCCGGCTGCGCGCCGACGCCACCGCGCAGCTCACCGCCTGGGGGGTGGCCGACCTCGCGTTCACCACGGAGCTGATCCTCAGCGAGCTCGCCACCAACGCCATCCGCTACGCCGGCGGGCCCGTCACGGTCCGGATGATCCGTACGGCGGCCGCGCTGATCTGCGAGGTCTCCGACTCCAGCAACACCCAGCCCCGGATGCGGCGCGCCCGGCTCACCGACGAGGGCGGCCGGGGCCTCTACCTGGTGGCGCAGCTGTCCACCCGCTGGGGGAGCCGGTACACGGCGCAGGGGAAGACGATCTGGGCGGAGCAGCCGTTGCCGTCGGCGTGAAGGGGGGCTCGCGGTCCGCGGCCGTGGGCGGCTCGGGGTGCGCTCGTCCCGGGGTCGCTCGGGTCCCGGGGGCGTTCGTCTCGTGGGCGTCCGTCCCGGGGGCGCTCGGGCTCCGGGGGTGCTCGCTCTCGGGAGCGTTCGGTCTCAGGCCGGGACGGCGGCGCAGGCGATCGCGGGGAGGGCGGGCTCCAGGGGGCCGCCCCGGTCGGCCGGCCACATCAGGGCGATGCGGGCGAGCACCCGGGTGCCGCCGGGGCTGCGGATCACCACGACGCTCTCGGAGAGGGACTGGACGATCTCAAGGCCGCGGCCGGAGCAGTCCTCGGCGGTGGCCGGCCCCGTGGCCGCCCTGGGCCGCCAGCGGCCGGTGTCGCGCACCTCGATGCCGACGGCGCCGTCCCGCAGGACCAGTCCCACGGTGACGCTCCCGCCCCCGCTGTGCAGCACCGCGTTGGCGGCCAGCTCGGAGACGATCAGCCCTACCGCGTCCCGCGCGGTCACGGGGAGCGACCAGGCGTGGGAGAGTTCCGCGGCGGCCCGGCGCAGGGCGGGGACGGAGGCGGGTTCGGCCCGTACCGTGCAGGAGGCGGACCGGCCGTAACCGCCGAGGTTCCGGTGGCGCCAGCGGCAGACGGGCCGGCCGTGGTTGTCTGTGTGGATCACGAGGTCCTCCTCGGTGCAACGGCCCCGATCGCGCGCTGTCGCGCGGTGCGCAGGGCGGTGCCGCCGCGCTCCTCGGCCGGTGCCGTTCCCCGAATGGTGGCACACATTGGTATGGACCACCAGAGTATGTTCACCCGCAGCTCATAAGCTGTTCACCGGTGCCTCGTACCCCGGTCGCGGCAGGGCGGGCGCCGGTAAGGGGCCCTCCCCGAGGGCACCCCGGTCAGCCGCGGGACGGCGGGCGAGCGCGGGAATCCGCTTCCCGGGCCCCGGTCCCGGCCGCCCGCGGCGGCGTCCGGGAGGACCCACGGACCCGGCCACCGGCATGACCGTCCGTCACCGTGCATTCGGCTCCCGCGACATGGACGTCCCGTCCGCCCGTCGCGCCGTGCCCGGCCGGTCCCCGCCGAGGTTTCGGTTATCCGGGCGCTCCCCGCGGGTCTCCTGTCCGTGAGGCCGTCACCCTCGGGCTCGCACCCGCACCGACCTGCCACACCCGCACGGGGGAGACCGCCGATGTTCACCGGATACCGCTCGATGTCCCGCGGCTGGGTGCTGGCCTCCTGCGTACCCGCCCTCCTGGTGCTCGGGCTCGCCGCGTACCCGTCGCCCCCGGAGACCCCGGCGGTGGCGGGTGCGCTGCCCGGTGCCGTACCCGGCGCGGCGGCCCCCGCGCTCCCCGGCCCGGTGGACGCGATCCCGGCGGGTACGGCCGACCCGGCCGGCGCTCCCGGCCGGGGCCTGGCCGCCGAACTGGACGGCTACCGCCTCGACACCCCGACCACCGAGCTCCCCGCCGGCCGCCCGGTCGGGCACCCGTTCACCGTCACCGGCCCGGACGGCCGCCCGGTCACCGAATTCGCCGAGCACCAGACCAAGAAGCTGCACTTCTACGCCGTGCGCACCGACCTGACCGGCTTCCAGCACCTGCACCCGGACATGGCCCCCGACGGCACCTGGACCGCCGACCTCGCCGCCCTCACCCCCGGCACCTGGCGCCTCTACGCCTCCTTCGTCCCCGGCACCGGCCCCCGCAAGGGCCGCGAGCTCGTCCTCAGCCGTACCGTCACCGTCCCCGGCGAGTCCGCCGCCGTCCCCCTGCCCGCCCCGGCCGGCACCGCCACCGTGGACGGCTACACCGTCACCCTCCGGGACACCCCGACGGCCGCCGGCGCGATGCGCCAACTCACCGCCGCCATCAGCAAGGACGGCCGGCCGGTCGCCGACCTCCAGCCCTACCTCGACAGCTACGCCCACTTCACCGCCTTCCACGCCGGCGACCAGGCGCTCGCCCACCTCCACCCCATGAACAAGGTCGAGGACGACCACGGCGGCCCCGAACTGACCTTCCACGCCATGCTCGGCGGCCCCGGCGACTGGCGAGTCTTCCTCCAGTTCCGCACCGGCGGCGAACTCCACACCGCCGAACTCACCCTGCGCGTCCCCTGAGCCGTCTGCCGTCTGCCGTCTGCCGTCTGCCGTCTGCCGCCTGCCGCCTGATGCCGCGCCGGCCGAGGCCCGTACGCGTTTGTCGGTGCGCGTGTCTAACGTCGTCCCCGTGACCCAGCTGAGCCGGCTCTTCCCCGACCACGCGCCCTCCGACGGTCCCGCGCCGGACGTACCGCTGCCACCGGGCCGCCTCACCGGCGGCGACCGCGACGAGGACGGCGGCCCGCCGGTGCTCTGGGTCGGCGACGGGCCCCCGCCCGCCGGCCTGTGGGCCGAACTCCACCGCGCCCACCCCCGTTCGGGCCTCTGGCCCCTGCTGCTCACACCGTCGGCGGACGGCCCGGACACCCACCCCTGGCTCTCCGGCGACCTCCGCCCCCACGCGATGACCGAACCCGACCTGTACGACCCCGAGGCCGTCCTGCGCCGCTGGTGGGAACGGATCGGCCGGGGCGAGGACGAGGAATGGATGGAGGAGGACGAGATCCGGGACGCCGTGACCCCGTACGACCTCGACCGGCCCGGCCGCGCCCCCGCCCGCCCGTTCACCGCCGAGGCCCGCTCCGGTGCCGCCCACGACCTCGCCACCCGCCTCGAACCGGCCCGGCCGCTGCGCCTCGGCCTCGTCCCCGCCCGCACCGGCGCGGAGGCCCTCGCCGTCTGCGGCTGGACCGGCCCCGACGGCCACGAGGGCGACACGGCGAGGATCGCCGCCGTCCTCGCCGACTGGGAGCACCGCTTCGGCACCCAGGTCGTCCGGGTCGGCGCCCACACCCTGGACCTGAGCGTCGCCACCGCCCCCGCCACCCCGGAGGAGGCCCTGCCCGTCGCCGCCGAACACCTCGCCCTCTGCCCCGACCTGGTCCTCCGGAGCCGCGACACCCTCACCGACCACGCCCACCGCCTGATCGGCGCCGACCACTGGTCGTTCAGCTGGGGCTGAGCGTTCGTGGATACTGTCGGGGTGCTGCTGACCTGGATCGCCGAGCTCGCGGACGAGCCCCTGGACCTGAACCCGACCGACCGCACGGTCGAGTGGGAGACCAACACCTGGCACCTGAACGCCGAGGTCGAGGACCGCCGCTCACTCACCGTCCCCGAGGTGGTGGCCGCCTTCGAACGGACCGCCGCCGCCCTCCGCACCCGCGTCCACGCCATGGCCCACCCCGGGCCGGTGACCTTCTACGTCTGGCACGACGACCAGGCGGGCCAACTCCGCTGCTCCACCGGCTCCGTCCCGCCCGACGACCTCCCGTTCGGCGGCCACTACATCCCCACCGCCGACCTCGCCCCCCTCATCACCGAATTCCTCGCCGACACCACCCCGGGCGTCATCCCCATCGAGGACCACGACGACCCCACGGACACCCCGGACGAGGAACAGCCCCCCACCTTCCCGGTCTGGGTCAGCAACGTGGGCACCCTTCGCACCAGCCCGTAGCCGCCACAGGCGTGCCCGTCGGATGCGCCCCGATCCCGGAGCCGGAATGCGAGGGCGGTCGGTCGCCGGGGCCTCGAACCGGACGATCGTACTGCCGTCGATCGCCAGTACACGACCCGGACCTCGCCCCGGTCCCGCCCTGTGCGCCCGTTCCGTCCGAAGTGCCTCTACGCGCTGTTGTGGTGTCAGGTACGGGGTGGCAAGGTATGGCTCCGCCACGGAACCGGTGATCTGCCTGGCTTGGGGGTGCCATGGACGGTGCGAGACGCGGTGATCCCGGAGAGGACGGACCCGAGATCATCGGCGTGGGTGCGTTGAACGTGGACTACATCGCGAGTGTTTCCCGCCTGTCCGCGCGTACGGCCGAGCAGGTGTCCGAGTCCGCCGCGCGCTTCGAATGGAACACGGAAGGTCCGATCGATGAGGCCGCGATCGCCAAGGCGATCGGCCGACTGGGCGCTGCCTCGCTCGACGCCTCGCTCGGCGGCTCGGCATGGCTGACCATCTTCACCCTCGCCCAGATGCGGTTGGGGCTGTCACTCGGCTACGTCGGCGTGGCCGGAAGGATCGAAACACCGGGACTGTCGTTCGTGCGGCAGATGGACATCTTCGGGATCGACCGGCGATGGGTCGCACGCCGACCTCAGCGGCTCTCGGGCGTGTGTCTCTCGTACCTGGACGATGTCGAGCGGGTCATGCTCACCCATCCCGGCGCGAACTTCCTGATGGCGGAGCACCTGCGGGAGAACGGCGACCAGATCGCGCGCTACCTCGCTCAGGCCCGGATCGTGCATGTCACCTCGTTCCTGGACGAGCGGACACCGCTGGCGCTCTTCGAGGTCCTGGCCCGGGCCCGCCTCCTCAACCCGGCCCTGCTCGTGAGCTTCGACCCGGGGTTCGCGTGGGCCGAGAGCCGCAGTGAGGCCGTGGACGCCATCCTCGCGCTCGCCGATCTGCTGTTCGTCAATCACCGCGAGTTCAAAGCTCTGGGCGACTACGCCCTGGGCGAGTCCGACGAGGTGCTCTCGCAGCGGGTGCTCGCCCGCTGCAGCCCCGGGTGCACGGTGTTCGTCACCAAGCGCTACGACAGTGTGGAGGTGTTCCGCAACGCCCCCGCGGGGGTCCTGGCACAGCGGTTCCATCTGCGTCGGCCGGTGCGGGAGACGGCGATCGAGGATGCGACGGGGGCCGGGGACGTCTTCTCGGCGTCCGTCGTCGCGGCCCTCGCGTCCGGGCGTCTGCAGGTCGAGCTCGGCTCGTTCCTGGGGTTGAGCCTGTCGCGTCAGCGGGCTGTGCAGGGCCTGCCGGGGGCGCGGGGGGTGCCGGTGCTCGGGCGTGAGGGTTTCCTCCAGTCCACCGAGACACTGGCCGCGCCCAGTACCCGGCCCGGAGCGGTCCTGCTGGCGCATGACGAGGACGGCCAGTGGGAAGTGCTGCGTAGGTTCCTCGAGGAGGACTGCGGTCTGGCGGTGCACACCCTGCGACGCCACCCGGGCGAGGATGCGCGCTATGCACGGGCGATGCGGGAACAACTGGGCCGGTGTTCGTTCGCGGTGTGCGTGATGTCGGCGTCGCGGGTGATGGCGGGCGGCCAGCGGCGGGCGAGCGAGAGCGTTGTTCACCAGGTTGGCGTCTTCCAGGGCTACTACGGGTTCGGCCGGGTGGCGATCCTGGCAGAGGAAGGGTGTGAGGCGTTCTCCAACAACGCCGGGCTGATCCGGATGGACTTCCCGCCGGGGCGGATCAGCACAACCTTTGTGGAACTGGAACGCATGCTGGTCAGGGAGCAGATCCTGACCAGGGAAGGACATCGGTATGAGCGCTGAGTCGACGGGTCGACCACGGGGCGACTTCTCGTTGGACGTTGTGGGGATCGGTGCGCTCAATCTCGACTACATCACTCATGCCGACAGGACCGCGGATCCGGACCGCGTGCCGTTGACCGCACGTATCACGGAGCTCCTGGAGGGCGAGGCGGCCGTGCCCGAGTGGGGTACGGAGACGGCGGTGGACGAGGCCACGGTGTACGCGGCGTTGGAGGCGATCAACGCTGCGACCCTGCAGACCTCGCTCGGCGGGTCGGCGTACAACGCGGTCAACGTGCTGGCACAGTTGCAGCTCGGGCTGCGCCTGGGCTACGTGGGGGTCGCCGGGCGGGTGCCGGGGCCGGGGCTGTCGGCCGTGCAGCAGCTTCGGGCGCTGGGAGTGGACCACCCGTTCGTCTTCCGGGACGACGACCACCTGTGCGGGATCTGCTTCTCCCTGACCGAGGACGGCGACCGGACCCTGTTGACCCATGCCGGTGCCAACGCGGCCATGGCGGACCATTTGGCCGGCTCCTTCGACGAGGTCGTGGCCTACCTTTCCGGGGCCAGGGTCGTTCATGTGACATCGTTCCTCGATGAGCGCACCCCCTCGGTGCTGCTGGCCGTCCTGAGGGCCGTCAAGGCGGTGAGCCCCGCCACGTTGATCAGCTTCGACCCGGGCCACGTGTGGAGCACGCATCCGAGCCGGGACATCTTCGACATGTGCGCTCTGTCCACCTACCTGTTGCTCAATCACCGTGAGTTCCACGAACTCGGGAAGCGCGGGGAGAGCGACACCGACGAGGACGTAGCGGCGCGCCTGCTCCGGCGCCTCGCCGACGAGCGCGGTGTCCTCATCGTGAAACGGCGCACCGGTATCCACACGTGGCGCAGCGAGAGCGGCAAGGCCATCGAGGAGTTCTATCCGCAGGTCGTGCTCGCGGACGATCAGATCGAGGACGCCACCGGCGCCGGTGACGTGTTCGCCGCGGGGCTGCTCGCGGTGCTGACGAGCGACCGGTTGCAGGTGGAGCTGGGGTCGCTGTTGGGGATGACGCTCGCCCGGCACAAGCTGCGGTACGTGGGCAGTCACGGACACGGTCAGCTCGCGGCGGTGACGAAGGACTTCATCCGCTCCCATGATGCGGCCCGGAGGTCCGCCGCCCGCCCGGCGGGTGTGTTCGTGGCACACGGGCGGAGCCCGGAGTGGCTGGCGGTGAAGGCGTTCGTGGAGCAGCGGTTCGGGCTGCCGGTCTACTCGTTCGAGTCGGATTCATGGGGGAGCCGGCCGGTCACGGAGGCGCTGGCCGATTACCTGCAGCGGTGCAGCTTCGCGATCTGCGTGCTGACGGCCGAGGACGCGACGGGGGACGGGCAACTCGTCGCACGGCAGAACGTGATCCACGAGATCGGCCTCTTCCAGGGTCAGTACGGCTTCGACCGGGTGTTCGTCCTCGCCGAGGAGGGCTGCGAGTCGGTGCCACCGCCGGCCGTGCCGTACACGAGCACGTTCCCCCGGCACGGGATCGACCGCAGCTTCTGGCACCTGGACCGGGCCCTCCAGAACCAGGGGTTCAGGCACGTCTGACCTCGGCCCCCGCCTCGCATGCCGAGGCGGTTACGATCCGTGTCGGCCGGCGGGGTCGGGAGGACCTTCTCGCTTACTTCTGCGTGGCTGATCCGAGGACCGGGCGGCCGTTTCGCCGGAGGTTCCGTCGCGATCGGTGGGCGGTCGGCGGGCGGTTCACCGGCTTCCGTAGCGGGTCCGGCACGGGGCGCAGGCGTGAGCGGGGTGCGGTCCGTAGCGGTTGATGGGTGTGCCGCAGCCCGCGCACGGTCCCAGTTCCCAGGGTTCGCAGCCCGCCTCGGTGGCGGCGACCAAGCGCTGTTCCCAGGTGACGTCGATGGTCGGGCACTCGCGGGGTGGGGGTACGAGGGCGGTGCGGGGCGGGACCGGGTCCCGGGTGATGGTGACGGCCGGACGGATGGCCTCACCCGAGTCCCGGGGCGGCTGAGGCGTGGAGCGGCAGTCCGATTCGGTGCGGGTCCGGATGCACTCGGCGTCCCGTTGCAGAGGTATCCGAATCCGCTTGTTCTTGGGCGCGGACTCGGGAGGGGTTTCCTCGCCGCCGTTGTCGGTGAAGAGGTCGAAGTCGGTGCGCGACGTCCAGAATCGCAGGGTTCGCTGGCTCTGTCTGGTGGTGAGGGGGACGTAGTCGCCGGCGGCGATGTCGCGGACCAGGTCGTCGACCTGGCGGGGGCACGGTTCCCAGCGCGGGTGCCAGTTGCCGCATCGTCCGCTGCGGCGGACCGGGCACGGCAGCGGGTTGGTGTGGTCACACTTGTCGAGCTCGAGGCGGCGGACGCCTCCCCGGACGAGCATGTCGCGGTCGTTGCGTATCGCCTCGGGAGGCAGGTTGTCGGTTCGGCTCCAGTGCACGTGGTCGATCAGTGGGGCCTTGGGGTCGAGGACGTGCCAGACCGGGGTGACGCCTTCCTCCCGGGCGATGGAGTCGCGCTTGCGGACCGCCGGGGCGGTCGCGTACGAAAGCTGAGGCTCGAAGCCGATCTTCCGCCCGTCGGCCCCGGTGACCAGAACGTCCGTGCGGCGCCGACCGTCCGCAGCACACACTTCCAGTTCGGCACGGAACCCGCCGAGCTCGGCCGCCCGGGCGAACCGCTCCTTCAAGGCCTTGTGCTGATCGCTTTCGCCGTCGCCGTGGTCCCGTTGGTCGGTGTTGTGGTGGACGGCGATCCTGAGGCCCCGTTTGCTGTAGACGTACATCCACTCGATCCGGCCGGGGTGCCGCCGGTAGCAGGTAGGGCAGTACAAGCCCCGCTGTTCGACGGGGCGTTTGTCGGCGAGCAGGAGTTCCCAGAGACCTTTGTGCTGCGGGTAGCCGAGGTCGGCGCGGTCGAGGTCCAGAGGTCCGTCGACCAGGACGCTGAAGACAGGGTTCCGCTTGTAGTGGGACGGGCTGGCGGTGCTGTCCATGAATCCTCGTCTCAGTTGTCAACTGCACACAGAGGTAAGACAATTGTTTCTTGCCGCACCGACAGGTCGGTCTTGCTCGGTCTGTGCTGACCTGACGGGCGTTCTTATGTTCCAGAATCATCGAACAACTGACCGATTTCCGGTACGAGTGCTTGACCTCCCGTTTGATCCGCACTCGGACAGCCACGAACGAAGGATTGCCGTCGGCCGCGGGAGTGAAACGATGGCGGACGCAAAGACTCCGCGGAATGTGGACGACCTCACCCGGTTGATCCCGGGATCACGCCCCGCCCGGGACGAGGAACTGCGGCAGGTGTCGGATGTCTGAGCGCGACGACTGCCAGGAGTGCGTCATGAGCGAGATGACGGTCACCGTGGGCGGTCCTGATGAAGTGTTGGACTTCCTGGGGATGCTTCACGACCACAGCTCCTGGCTGGTCCCGGTGCAGTACGTGAATCTGCTCGAAACGCTGGAGTGGGAAGAACCCCCGCCGATCGTCAAGCAGGTGCTGCGTTACGCCCGGGACGGACAGGTGCGGCTCTGCACTGACCTGCTGACCCGGGTCACGGGTGGATCCGTGCTGAACTGCGAGGCCCCGGAGTTCGTTCCGCCGGTCGAGGAACGCGAGCTCTACCTGCACTTCCTGGTCACCAGGGTGAGGTACCGGCAGTTCAGCCTCGCGGCTCTGGTCGCCGACGCCCGGACCGAGGCCGCCCGGCATGGCGCACGGCTGCTCCGGACACACTGCTGGACCGGCGAGGACGGCCGTCTGGTGCGTGAGTACGAGGAGTTGGGCTTCACCGCGACCCTGGAGTTCGAGGAACTGCGGTCGGACGGGTCGCTCTGGCCGGGCCAGGTGCTCCAGACCCGGGTCTGAGCGGTACGGGGCCACCGTGCGCGGTGACCGTGCGGACTTCCGCGGCTCAGAGGCGGCCCAGGAGGAATCCGACGGCCACGAGGAGCAAGGTGCCGACCACCAGTGCGTAGGTGAGGGCGAGGCGTTCCAGGTCGGGGTGGCGGGGGCGGGGTGGGGGCGGTGGTGGGGTGGTGAGGTGGTCGGCGGCGGGGCCGAGGGTGAGGGTGGCGGTGACCTCGGGGGTGGCGGGGGTGGGGAAGGGGCGGGCGGTGGTGAGGTGGGCCATGGTCGCGGCGATGATGCGGCGGGTGTGCTCGACGGCCCGGGTGGTCCGTTCGACCAGGTCGGCGTAGGTGCCGAGGAAGCTGCCGAGCGCGGTGAGGACGACCAGGAATTCGATGCCGTGTCCGTGCCGTACGACGAGCGGTTCCACCTGGATGCCGGGCGCGGTGCCGAGTTCCTCCCGTGCGGCCTGGAGGATCCGCTCCTGGACCTCGGGCGCCTCCTCCTCGGTGAAGCGGCGCATGAGTTCGCGTTCCACCTCGCGGGCGACCTCGGCGGGGACGTCGGCCAGGTGGGTGACCGCGCGGATGCGGATCCTGGCCAGTTCGCCCACCAGGGGCCGTGGGGCGCCGGGGTCCGGGCGGGCTGCGTCGCGCATGGGCGGTCCTCCGCGCGCGGTGGGTGACGGGCTCCCATCCCACCGCAGGTTCCGGGTGATCGCATGCGGACGGCCGTGGCCGGTGCCCGGCATGCGGGAAATTCGGTGGCGATGCGGTCACCGCCCGTGGTGGACTTCCGGCGTGAGTCACGTCACCGACATCGAGCCCCTCGGTGGTCCGCGGGGCATCCGTACGCGCCCCGCGCTCGCCGGGGACGTCGAACCGTTGCGCGACATGCTGGTCGCCGCCATCAACTGGGCGCCCGGCCGGGATGTTCCGCGCGAGGTGGTGCTGGCCGACCCGCGCAACGCCCACTACGTGGACGGCTGGCCCCGGCGAGGCGACCTGGGGGTCCTGGCGGTCGAGGGCCCGGAGGGCGCCTCGGTCCCGGTCCCGGTCGGCGCCGCGTGGCTGCGGTACTTCTCCGAGGACGACCCCTCGTACGGCTTCATCGCCGCCGACGTGCCCGAGCTGAGCATCGGCGTCGGCGCCGCGCACCGGGGCCGGGGCATCGGGACCATGCTGATCAGAGACCTGCTGCGGGCCGCGCGGGAGGCCGGCGTCGAGCGCGTCGGACTGAGTGTCGAGCGGGACAACCCGGCCCTGCGGCTGTACGAACGCGAGGGCTTCCGGGTGCACGATCCGCGCGAGGGCGAGGTGTCACTGACGATGATCACCCGTCTCTCCGGTACGGACTGAGGCCAGCGCGTTCAGCAGGGCGGCGCCGCGCCCGGCGTCGTCCACGCTGACGGCGAACTCCGCGCCGCAGCGGTTCCGCACGACCAGGCACTCGCCGGAGCGCAGCATCACGGTGGTGCCGCGTCCGGTGAGCCGGTAGCCCCAGCCGCCGGATTCGGCCGCCGTACGGGGTTCGGCGCGAGCCGCCTCGACGTCCTCGGGGGGCCAGCGGCGCACCGGCCAGCCGAGCGGGCCGAGGGCGACGGCCAGGCCCTCGGCGGTGACCCGCGCCTGCACCGAGGAGCATACGAGGGCCGCCAGGGAGGTGATCGCGGCGGGGGCGGCGATGGCCCAGGCGGCCTCCGGCGCGTCGGCGAACAGGCCGCCGACGGCCGCGAGCACGGCGGCCAGGGTCAGGAGGCCGCCGATGGCCGCCATCAGCGCGAGCCAGGGGTTGGTCGTACGGGAGAGCCAGACGAGGTGCTCGCCCTCGGGTACGTCGAGCACCGGGCCCCGGGCCGCCGCTTCGCCGGCCGGCGCCGCGGGGGCGGCGGTGGCGGTGGCGGTGGCACGGCGGGCGAGGGTGAGGGCGAGCAGGGCGGCGCCGGCCGCGGCGGCCAGGACGAGGACCACGTCGAGTCCGACCGGGCGGGCGTCCTGCCAGGTGGGGCGGTCGAGGTTGGCCCGGACGACGGAGATCTGGGCGCCGGTCAGGAGGGTGCCGGCCGGGACGAGGGTGGGTACGGCCCACGGGCGCGCGGCGGAGCCGCCCCACCGGAGGGCCGCCGCGACGCCGAGCGCGAGGACCGCCCAGACGGTGGCGGGGCCCAGGCAGGCGGCCCACAGCGGCATCGAGCCGTCGGGGGTGTCGCCCCGCCAGTGGGTGGCGAGGGGGTTCGGCAGGCGGTCGCCGACCGACCAGGGCAGCGCGGCGAGGATCACCGTCACGCCCACTGCCCAGGTCATTCCCGCCGCCCGGGCGGCCGCGCGCCTGCCGCTTCCCCCGACCGATGTGTCCTTCACGTCAACCCCCGGATCATCTCGATGAGATCGGCCTTGCTGTAGCCCTCGCGTGCCGCGTCGTCGAGCAGCCGGCGGGCCCGGGCGAGCAGGTCGGCCCGCCGGTCGGCGCCCTCGGCGACGCTCACGCCGCGTCCCCGGCGGAACTCCAGCACCCCCTCGTCGCGCAGGGTGCGCAGACCGCGCAGGACGGTGTTGGTGTTGACGTCCAGCGCCCGGGCGAGGTCACGTGCCGGGGGCAGCCGGTCGCCGGGACGGCACTCGCCCTCGGCGACGGCGCGCCGGATCGCGCCCGCCACCTGTTCGTGCAGCGGGCGGCTGTCGTCGGTGCCCAACTTCAGCAGCATGGTGCTACTGAAGATAGCACCATAACGAGATCATTCCGAGGGGTGGGCGTGACGGTGCGGCACCACGGCCGATGTCATCGACGGGGTGCCGGTGATCCCCGGTGGTCAGGCGCGGGTGAAGCCGTGGGAGTGGCCGATGACGGTGAAACCGCGCCGCGCGTACCAGTGCCGCGGCCAGTCGTCGTTCTCGGCGGTCAGGAACCGGGTGCCGCAGCCGGCGGCGGCCGCCCGGCGCAGGGCGGTGCCGAGGACGGCGTCGGCGTGGCCGCGCCGGCGGTGGGCCTCGGCGGTCATCAGGTCCTCGATCTGGGCGACGCCGAGCGCGGGGTCGAGGTAGAGGTCGGTCCAGGCGGCCACCTCGCCGTCGGCCGTGCGGGAGCCGAGCAGGTCGACCCGTTCGGCGCCGCGTCGCCGGATCGCGCGGCGGTCGACCAGCTCCCGGACCACCTCCTCGCCGGCCTCGGGGAGCTGGGCACGCCAGGCGGCCGCGATCGGTTCGCGGATCTCGTCCAGGGTGATGTCGCCGGCCTCGTCCGGGCGGTCGTCGTTCGGGTGGCCGCCGTCCGGACCGCCGAAGCCGCGGGCCGGGAGCGGGCCGGTGTGCAGCATCACCGGATAGGTCTCGTGGGCGTAGCCGGCCTGCCGGAAGGGCTCGACGCAGGCGTCCCCGAAGTCCCCGTCGAGCACCCCCACCTGACGGAACGGTCGCTCGTCGGCCATCGCCCGCTCCACCAGGTCGGGCAGCTCGGCGGGCGCGACGTCCGTACGGTCGACGACCACGTGGTTGTCGGACCACGAGTTCGGGAATTCGTCCGCGAACGCCGCGAAGCCACAGGGGAGTTCGACCGTGCGATCGGCCTGCCGCCGGGCGAATCCGGAGAGGAAGGCGTGGACGCGGCGCAGCTCGGTGTCGGACATGGCAGCAGTCTAGGACGGCCGTCCGCACCGGGGCCGTCCGTGGGCGATGGATCAGACGGAGCCCCCGCCCCGGTGTGGACGGGGGCGGGGGGCCGGGGCTCGCGGCGGTTCAGCCCTCGTACGGCACGGCGTCGTGGGGCGGCCAGTCGAGGCCGCGCTCGTGGCGGCGGATGGCTTCGCGCACGCCGTCGACGAATCCGTTCCAGTAGTACGACGGTCCGGTGCCCTGACCGTAGGTCGCCTGACGCTTCGCGGCGGTGTCCCAGTCGCCGAACATGCCCTTGCGCAGCTCGGTGGAGATCTCCAGCTGGGCGCCCGCGCCGCTGTAGGTGCGGTTGACGATGTTGGTGGGCTCGTCGCCGTTGATCTTCGTGCCGGCGGCCGCGATCGTGACGTTGACCGGCCGGGCGGGGTCGGTGAACGACCTGTTCGCCAGCACGCCCCGGATGTTGCGCATCAGTCGCTGGTCGCGTCCGCCGATGAGGACCTGCAGGGCGCCGCCGATCAGGTTCCCGTCCTTGTCCTTCTCGGGGGAGAAACCGTGCAGCGAGACCGCGTACCGGCTGCCGCCGGTGATGGCGAGGGCGGCCGGGTCGTCGCAGTGCGTCGAGGTCACGTGCAGCGGGTTGCCGTCGAGGTCGGCCAGCGCCTCGAACAGCCAGTAGTCACGCACCGGCACGCCGTTGCCGATCGGCTTCGGCAACGGCAGTGGCTGGCCGGGGTCCGTGGGGAGGACCGCAGGCACGGTCGGCTGGTACCCGGCGACGGCCAGGCACAGCTCGCTCGTACCCCGCTCGATCGCGCCGCCGTGCGGGGCGATGATCGAGGTGAGGGACATCTCCGGGATGCCCGTCCTGAAGTTGTCGACCGTCTCGTGGCGGCGGTAGCGGCGTACCCAGTGCTTGTCCTCCAGGTGCTCGGTGGAGGCGTAGAGCGCGGTGTTGGAGCCGTACCGCTCCTGCGTGCCGCTGGATACGGAGCCGGTGTCCTCGGCGGCGGCACGGTTGCCGTGCCCGGCGAGGTCGCTGAGCAGCGGCAGGCCGGCGGCGGCCGCTGCGAGGCTGGTGAGTACTGCGCGTCGGGTGGTCACGGTCATGATCATGACCGATGGGCTGACGTCCTGTCACCAGGGTTCCGGAAGGGGAACGGGTACGGCGGCGACCCTCCCCGGTGGCGTCGGCGGCCGCCGGGCCGCGCATAATCCTCCGGTGACCGGCCCGACGACGTGCCGGCGCCCCGCTGTGCTGGAGGAACGACGTTGACCGGTCTGCCCGTGATGGACAGCGCACACCTTGGGAACGAGCGCCTCAGGGACGAGCGCCAGGAGAACGGGCGCCTCGGGGACGAGCGCCTGGACTACCGGCGGCTGCTGGCCGAGGCCGAGGCGGCCGCCCGGGCGACCGCCGGGCAGGGCCGGGTCGCCGACTACATCCCGGCGCTGGCCGCCGTGGACGCCGACGCCTTCGGGATGGCCGTGGCGACCGTCGACGGCGAGCTGTACGGGGTGGGGGACTGGGAGCGGCCGTTCTCCGTCCAGAGCGTGTCCAAGCTGTTCACGCTGGCCCTGGCGCTCTCCCACGGCGGCGACGACCTGTGGCGGGGCGTGGGACGCGAGCCCTCGGGCAACCCGTTCAACTCGCTGGTCCAGCTGGAGACCGAGCACGGCGTCCCGCGCAACCCGTTCATCAACGCCGGCGCGCTGGTGGTCACCGACCGGCTGCAGAGCATGACCGGCGACGCCTCGGGCGCCGTCCGGGAGTTCCTGCGCCGGGAGTCCGGAAACCCGCTGATCGACACCGACCCCGTGGTGGCCGCCTCCGAGGCCGCCCACGGCCACCGCAACGCCGCCCTGGCCCACTTCATCGCCGCCCACGGCAACCTGGAGAACCCGGTCGACACCGTCCTCGACCACTACTACGCGCACTGCGCCCTCACCGCGAGCTGCCGCGACCTGGTGCTCGCCGGCTCCTTCCTGGCCCGGCACGGCCTGCGGGCCGACGGCAGCCGGCTGCTGTCGCGCAGCGAGGCCAAGCGCGTCAACGCCGTCCTGCTGACCTGCGGGACGTACGACGCGGCGGGCGAGTTCGCCTACCGGGTCGGGCTGCCCGGCAAGAGCGGGGTGGGCGGCGGGGTCCTCGCCGTCCTACCGGGGCGCGCCGCGATCTGCGCCTGGGGCCCGCGCCTCGACCGGGCCGGCAACTCGGTGGCCGCGGTCACCGCGCTGGACACGCTGACGACCTCCTCCGGCTGCTCGGTGTTCTGACCGGCCGCACCGGCGGACCTGTCGGTACGGCCCCGCTCAGTACCGCACCGGCAGCGCCAGCAGCCCCCGGGCACGCAGCGACGGCCGGTGGCGCAGCCCGCCCGCCGGCCGGTCGAGGGCCAGGGCGGGGAAGCGGCGCAGCAGGGCGGTGAGCGCGATGCCGGTCTCCAGGCGGGCGAGCGGGGCGCCGAGGCAGTAGTGGATGCCGTGGCCGAGGGCGAGGTGCTGGTTCTCGGGGCGGCCCAGGTCGAGGCGGTCCGGTTCGGTGAACTGCTCGGGATCGCGGTTGGCCGAGGCCAGCGCCAGCAGGACGGTCTCCCCGGCCGGGACGACGACCCCGCCGACGGTCACGTCCTCGCGGGTGAAGCGGCGGATGGCCAGCGGCGCCGGGCCGTCGAAGCGGGCGAACTCCTCCACCGCGCCCGCGATCAGCGTTGGGTCGGCGCGCAGCGCGGCCAGCTGGTCGGGGTGGGTGAGCAGGGCGAGGACGGCGTTGCCGATCAGGTGGACGGTGTTCTCGTACCCGGCGAACAGGATGAGGAAGGCCAGCGAGGTGAGCTCGTCCTCGGTGAGGCGGTCCCGTTCGTCGCGGACGGCGATCAGCGCGGAGAGCAGGTCGTCGCCGGGGTGCTCGCGCTTGCGGGCGATCAGCCCGGTGAAGAAGGCGAGCATCGCGCCGACGGCGGCCCGGGCGTCCTGGGGGCGCTCCGGGTCGGGGGCCACCAGGGTGTCGGTCCAGGCGCGGAAGTCGTGCCGGTCGTCGGCGGGGACGCCGAGCAGGTCGCAGATGACGGTGATCGGCAGCGGCGCGGCGTACGCGGCGATCAGGTCGGCCCGGCCGAGCGGGGCCATCGCGTCGAGCAGGGACTCGGCGACCCGCTCGATCGGGCCCTGCAGTCCGGCGATCCGGCGCGGGGTGAACGCCTGGGAGACCAGTCGGCGGATCCGGGTGTGGTCGGGCGGGTCCATGTTGAGGAGGTTGGCGTCCAGTGCGGGCGGCAGCGCGAAGCCCCGGTAGTTGCCGGGGGTCGCGTGCCGCTTGTCGAGGGCGAGCCGGGGGTCGGCGAGCGCCTGCCGGACGTCGGCGTACCGGGTGACCAGCCAGACCGGCAGCCCGTCCGGCCCGACCACCCGGTGCACGGGCCCGGCGGTGCGCAGGGCGGTGTACCCGGCGTACGGGTCGGCGATCAGCTCGCGTATGAGGTCCCGGGCCGGCGGGGCGGTGGGCGGCAGGTGAGAGGTCGTCACCTGCTCACCCTACGGTCCGGGGACGGGCGGGCCGGCGTCGGTCCCGTCGGCCGGGGGCCCGTCCGCGCCCGGTCGGCCAGGGGGCCCGTCCGTACCCGTCCGGCCCGCGCCGCCGAGCCGGCCCGGCGGCAGCGCCCGCCCGAAGGCGACCAGCAGCAGGTCCTGCGCGGTGCCGGTGAGCGGCGGGCCGCTGCCGAAGGACCAGTCGAGGTCGACGGCGCGCAGTTGGACCCCGGACAGGTCGGCGCCGAAGAACCTGGCGCCCCGGCGGGTCACCCGGTCCAGCAGCGGCCGCAGGCGCTCCTCGGGCACCCGGCGGTCCAGACCCAGCGCGACGGTGATGTCCAGGCCGTGCACCACGTCGTGGCCGAGAGCCGCCGCGGGGCCGCCGACCGGGGGCTTCCACGGGTGGCGGGCGTTGTCGCGCAGCCAGTCGGCGAGCCGGGCCGGTGTCGCGGCGGCGGCGTCCGCGCGGGCCAGCCGGTCGGTCGTCCGGTCGAGGCTGCCGCCGGAGCGGACGAGCTCCGCCAGCACCCGGGGGAGCGGGTGGCGGAAGCCCATCGACATGTGGGCCGCGACCTCCCGGACCCGCCAGCCCGTGCAGAGGCTCGGCGCGTCCCACTGCTGCGCCGTCAGACCGTCCAACAGGTCGGCGATCTCCCGGCGTTCGGCTGCGATCAGTCGCGCGAAGTCCATGTCTCCATGATCGTGACCTCATCCGCCATACGTCCAAGAGCTGCTTGTTCTCCCTCCTAGAATCCCTGGTTATGGAGCTCAGGCAGTTGCGGTACTTCGTCACCGTCGTCGAGGAGGGCGGATTCACCCGCGCCGCGGCCCGGTTGCACCTGGCGCAGCCCGGGATCAGCGCGCAGATCCGGCAGCTGGAACGGGAGGTGGGACAGCCGCTGCTCGACCGGTCCGGCCGCACCGTGACGCCGACCGAGGCGGGCGCGGCCGTGCTCCCGTACGCGCGGGCGGCGCTCGCCGCGGCGGAGAACGTCCGGCGGACGGTCCAGGAGTTCACCGGCCTGCTGCGCGGGCGGGTGACGCTCGGCCTGGTCTCCGGCGCGGCCGGCGGTGCCGGTGAACCCGGCGCTTCCGAGGGGGAGTTGGACGTTGCCGCGGTGCTCGCCCGGTTCCACGACGACCATCCGGGGGTCGACATCGCGCTCACCGAGGACACCTCGGAGCGGATGCTGGCCGCGCTGGGCCGCGGCGAGCTGGACATCGCCGTCATCGGCCTCACCGGGGAGCCCCTGGGCCAGGGCATCGCCCACGAGGTGGTGGTCGACGTGCCCCTGGTCGCCGCCGTGGCCGCGGACGACCCGCTGCCGTCCGCCGCCGGGCCGGACGGCCTGCCCCTGACGGCGCTGCGCGACCGCCCGTTGATCAGCCTGCCCCGCGGCACCGGCGTGCGCGGAGTCCTCGACGGCGCCTGCGCGGCGGCCGGCTTCCGGCCCCGGATCGCCTTCGAGGCGGCGGCCCCGGCTCTGCTCGCCCGGCTCGCCGCCCGGGGCCTCGGCGTGGCCGTCCTGCCCGGGATCCCACCCGACGCGGCCGCCGAACTCGGCCTGCGCGCCGTGCCGTTCGCCGATCCCGCGCTGCGTGGCCGGGCCGCGCTCGCCTGGCGCGCGGACTCCCCGCCGGGCCCGGCGGCGCACGCCCTGCTGACCCGGCTGCGCCGGTTCCGGGTCGGGGCGCAGACGACGGGGTGAACCGGTCGGGCGCGGGTCAGGCGCGCTTGGGCGGTGTGGTGGGCCGCTCCCCGTGGGCAGGCCAGTTCGGGACGAAGTTGTCGGCGCTCAGCACGTCGCCCGTCACGGGGGAGCCGGCGGCGCGGCGCAGGGCGCCGACCACGGGATCGGAGACCGAGACGGTCAGCCGGAAGTACGGCTGGCCGGTGATCGTGTTGTGCGAGTCGATGGGCGGGGACAGGAACGAGCTGACCTGCCAGGCGTCGTAGCCGGGGCAGAGGACGAGGGCCGGGAACTCCACGGTGGCGCCCAAACCGTCCTGCGGCCCGGCGATGACCGTGCCGCCCTCGCCCTGCTCGGTGCCCTCCTCGAGCAGCACCGGCAGGCCGTACGCGCCGCCGACCAGGCCGCCGTCCGGGCCCTCGATCTCCACGGCGACGCCCCGCGCGCCCAGCGGCGGGGCCAGTTCCAGCCGCCCGTGCGGTCCGGGCCCGATCCGCAGGCCGACGGTGAACCGCCCCGGCCGCCCGCCCTCGCTGCCGTAGCCGTACGAGCTCAGGATGAGCTGCGGGCCGGGCGGCGGCTCCTCGGCCGGGGGCGGCGGCGGGGTGTCCGCCACACCGCCAGGGGCCGGGGTGGGCCGGGGAACGCGCGGGAGCTCGAAGGAGTGGTACCCCTTGGTGCCGCACCTGCTGTGCAGCGACGTCCCGCCGCCCGGCAGCGCCACGTCCGCGGACGGCCACGCCGTACGCCCCGGCGCGGGCGGCACCCGCGGCCGGTCGGGCAGCGAGTGCCGCGACCCGTCCGGCCGGTACACGATCAGGGCGGTCACACTGGCCGCCAGCACCACCCAGAGGGCGGTGTTCCGGGGCTTCTGGTTCATCGGATCTCCTCCAGCACGACGGGGAGGGTATCGAACCCCCGTCCGACCCCGAGCGGGAGGAACGTCACTTCACACCGAGTAGGCCGAGTACGCCGAGCAGGGCATGGACGGCGTGGACGGTCACGTGGCGACCTGGACGTCGACGGTGTGCCGGCTGCGGATCAGACGCAGCATCGGGCAGCGGGAGTCCGCCTCGGCCAGCAGCTCGGCGAGCTCCGCCTCCCCCGCCCCGGTGCTGCTCAGGTCGACCGCGGCCGTCAGATCGTACGGGACGGCGGGCGCGTCGGTGGGCACGTCGAAGAAGCGGGCGTCGTTGTTGCGGGCGCGCACCCGGACCTCGACCCGGTCCAGGGGGACGTCCCGCAGGGCCGCGACGCACATCAGGGTGTGGGTGAGGCAGGTGCTGACGACCGCGCAGAGCAGCTCCGGGGACGAGGGGCCGAGGCCGAACCCCCCGATGTCCGGCCCACCGTCGCCGACGAACGACCAATCGCCGATGCGGACCTTGCGCACCCCGGTCGCGTCGTCGGCCACACAGACCGCGCCGATCTCCTCCTCCCAGTCGGCACTCGTGGGCCGCCGCAGGGCGGCCTCGCGCATCGCCGTGCCCTTCTCACGCAGGTGCCGGGCAAGGCCGGGACGGGAGTCCGTACGGGGTTCGCTCGTCATGGCGCCGAGCGTACGGGCCCGCCCGGGGCGGTGGCCGGTCGGTACGGGAGCTCCTCAGACAGGCTTTAGACCGACCGGACAGGGGCCCGCGCCGACGGGCCGACCCGGGCCGGCTGTGGAAGCGTGGGGGCCGAGGGGGGCGTACCCGTCCGGAGAGGAGTGACCATGTCGTCGAAGCGGCGCAGGAAGAAGAAGGCCCGTGCCCGGCGTGGGGCGAACCACGGTCGTCGTCCCCAGTGCTGAAGTGGGTCCGAGCCGGTTCCGCACCGGTCCCGAGCCGGTCCTGAGTCGGCTCCGGATCCGGTCCCGGGGCCGGATCGAGCGCGGTCACCGGTGGCCCCCAGGGCGCCGCCGGTGACCGCTCCCGTTCACCCGCCCGGGCGCACCCCGCCGACCTGCCGCGTCCCCCGGGCCAGGCGTCAATCGGACGTCAATCGGACGTCAAGCCGCCGCGGGCATCCTCGTTCCCGCGGGCGGTGGCGCCCGCGGGAACGAGGAGGACGCCATGGCAGGGCGTAGCGGCAGGACCGGACACGCGGTCGTCGCAGGGGCGGGCATCGGGGGACTGCTGGCCGCCCGGGTGCTGGTGGAGACGTACGGGCGGGTCACGGTGGTCGAGCGCGACGCGCTGCCGCAGGCCGGGGTGCCGCGCCGCGGGGTGCCGCAGAGCCACCACGCGCACGGGCTGCTGTCGCGCGGCTACGAGGTGCTGGAGGAGCTGTTCCCCGGCCTCGGTCAGGACCTGGTCGCCCAGGGCGCGCTGATCCGCGACGCCCAGGCGGACGTCGACTGGTGCAACGACGGCTACGAGATGCGCCGCAGCCACTCCGGCCTGCCCTGCCTGCTGGTGAGCCGCGCCGCGCTGGAACGGTACATCCGGGCCCGGGTGGAGGCCCTGCCGGACGTCGAGATCCACGACCGCTGCGAGGTGCTGGAGCCGGTCGCCGACCCCGGCGGCACCCGCATCACCGGCGTACGGCTGCTGCGCGTCAACGCCGAGCCGCAGGTCCTGCCCGCCAACCTCTTCGTCGACGCCACCGGCCGCAGCAACCGCGGCGCCACCTGGCTGACCGCCCTCGGCTACCGCGGACCCGAGGAGGAGCGGGTCGACTCCCGGCTGGTCTACGTCTCCCGCGAGTACCGGCGCGGCCCGGACAGCCCGGCGACGGACGGCCCGGCGACGGACGCGTACGTCATCGGCGCCTCGGCGCACGCCCCGCGCGGCGGGGTGGCGCTGGCCGCCGAGGGGGACCGCTGGCTGGTGACCCTGTTCGGCATGAACGGCGACCACCCGCCCACCGACCCCGAGGGCTACCACCGGTTCGCCGCGAGCCTGCCCGGGCCCGGGCTGCACCGGCTGCTGCAGGGCGCGGAGCCGCTCACCGAACCGAAGCCGATGCGGATCCCGGTCTCCATCCGCCGGCGCTACGACCGGCTGGAACGCCTGCCGCAGGGCTACCTGCCGTTCGGCGACGCGATCTGCCAGTTCAACCCCTCGTACGGGCAGGGCATGACGGTCGCCGCCTGCGAGGCCGCCGCCCTGCGCGAATGCCTGGCCCAGGCGAGCGGGGACGCGGCGGTCCGGCGGTTCCTGAAGCGGGCCGCCGCGGCGGCGGACGTGGCGTGGGACATGTCGGTCGGCGGCGACCTGCGGTTCCCGTTCGTGGCGGGGCGGCGCACGCTGCGCTCCAAGCTCCTCAACCGCTACGTGGCCCGCGTGCACCGCGCGGCCGCGCAGGACGCCGAGGTCGGGCGGGCGTTCCTGTGGGTGGCCAACCTGAAGTCGCCGCCGCAGCGGCTGTTCGCACCGGCGGTGCTGCGCCGCGTCCTGCGGCCGGGGCGGGGGCCGGCGCCGCACCCGGTGCCGAACCGCATGCCGGCCGCGGGGGCGGCGGCCCGGGTGCCGGCGCAGGCCGACCGGCGCTCGCGGTCCGAGGCGCCGTCGGCCGCGACCTCGTCCACGCGGCCCGAACCCCAGCGGTAGTACCGGTCGAGGCGTCGCCGGTCAGCGACTCAGGGTCAGCGGGCGGCGCTCCGGGCGCGGCCGAAGGCCCGCCGGTACGCGCTCGGCGGCACGCCCCGGCGGCGGACGAACTGCTCGCGCAGCACCGCCGCGCTGCCGTAGCCGACCCGGCGGGCGATCTCCTCGACCGGCAGGTCGGTGCTCTCCAGCAGTTCCTCGGCGAGGGCCAGCCGCTGGTGCAGCAGCCAGGCGTGCGGGGTCGTCCCGGTGGCCGCGGTGAAGTGGCGGGCGAAGGAGCGGCGGCTCATCAGGGCCCGTTCGGCCAGCTCCGTGACCGGCAGCGGCCGGTCGAGGTTGGCGCGGGCCCAGGCGAGGACCTCGGTCAGCCGCTCGTCCCGGCACTCCTCGGGCACGGGCGCCGCCAGGTACTGGGCCTGGCCGCCGTCCCGGTGCGGCGCCAGGACCAGATCACGGGCGACGGCGTTGGCCACCGAAGCGCCGTACTCGCGGCGCAGCAGGTGCAGGCACAGGTCGAAGCCGGCCGCGGCGCCGGCTCCCGTGACCACCCCGCCCTCGTCGACGTAGAGGGAGTCCGCCTCCACCGTGATCTCCGGGTGGCGGCCGGCCAGCAGCTCGGCGAACCGCCAGTGCGTGGTCGCCCGCCGTCCGTCCAGCAGACCGGCGGCGGCCAGCGCGAAGGTGCCCACGCAGTGCGCCGCCACCAGGGCGCCGCGCTCCCGGGCCGCCACCAGCGCGTCCAGCACCCCCGGCGGCAAGGGGTCCCGGAACCCCGCCCACGGCAGCGCGAGCACCAGATCGGCCTCCGCCAGCCCCTCCGGCCCGTACGCGGCCGCGACGGGAACCCCGGTGTCGGTGGCCACCGGCCCCGGCCGGTCGGCACAGAGCGCGAACTCGAACCCGGGCAGGCCACCCCCGCGCTCGGCGAAGACCTCGGCGACCAGCCCCACGGCGAACAGCCCGACCCCGGGCGGGGCGTAGGCGGCGACGGTACGGAACGACATCCCCGGAGTCTGGCACAGATCCTGCGGTCGATGGTGACCGTGCCAGGGTGCGCTGACTCGAACCGGTGAACCGGGCGCCGATCCGCGGCGCGGGCAGGTGGTGCGGGAGGAGAATCGGGCGGGAGCGGAGGAGGCGTACCCATGAGCACGGCAGCCCATGACCCCGGCGACTACAGCGTCAGCGACCCGGAGCGGGCGTTGAAGTACGCGATCCAGCACGTCGCCGGCGATCGAGCCGAGATCATCGAAGGAGTGATCACCCCGATGTCGCCGTCCTGGGCGCACGAGAACGCGAGCGATCTGGTGCGCGAGCAGATCGGCCCGCGGATGCGGGAGCTCGGCCTGCGCGCCGGCTCGGGCAACCTCGACCTGCCGGGCTCGGAGAACTGGTTCATCCCGGACCTGGCGGTGGTGCCGAAGGACCTGGCGGCGAAGACCGAGGGGGCGCTGGTGCCGGACCGGACACTGCTGGTGGTGGAGGTCACCTCCCCCTCGAACGGCGAGACCGACCGTACCGTCAAACGCCGCCGCTACGGGCAGTACGGGGCTCCGCTCTACCTGCTGATCGACCGGCAGCGGCGCGAGTGCACGGTCTTCGCCGAGCCCGGGCGCCTGGGCTACCAGCGCCTGGACGGGCCGCACCCCTTCGGCACCGCCGTCCACCTGCCGGCGCCGTTCGACCTCGACCTCGACACCACCGAGTTCTGACCGGCGGTCCCGGTCGACCCCGGGCATACCCCTTCCGCAGGGATGGCACAGATCCTGCGGTCGGTGGCATCCCTGCCACTCGTCCGCCCTCCCCGTGCCCGGCAGGCTGGTGCCCATGAATGACGCACCCGCCGGCCGCAGCGCCGAGTACCACGTCCTGACCACCGGCTACACGCTCTCCACCGGGCCCGGGGTGGCCGCCACCGTCTCGTACGTCACCGACGGCGACCGCCGGGTGATCGTCGACCCCGGGATGGTCGCGAGCCGTGACCGGATCCTCGGCCCGCTCGCCGAACTGGGGCTGTCCGCCGACGACATCACCGATGTGGTGCTCAGCCACCACCACCCGGACAACACCATGAACGTCGGCCTGTTCCACAACGCCCGGGTGCACGACCACAAGGCGGAGTACCGCGACGACCAGTGGCTCGACCGCGATGCCGAGGGGTACGAACTCACCCCGTCCCTGCGGCTGGTGCGCACCCCCGGGCACAGCGCCGAGGACATCACCCTGCTCGCCGGCACCCCGGGCGGCGTGGTCGCCTTCGTCGGGGACCTCTGGTGGCGCCCCAATGGCCCGGTCGTCGACCCGGTCTCCCCCGACCTCGACCAGCTGCGCGACTCCCGCCTGCGCGTCCTCGCCGCCGCCGACGTCATCGTCCCGGGCCACGGCGCCGCCTTCCCGGCCGACCACGACACGGCCCCGCTGTAAGGCCTGTCCGACGATTCCCGCCGGGCGAATTCACTGGTCGCCGTCCGGGGCCGACGCCTAGGCTGCCGGGCATGTCCGGTCTTCCCGAGCTCTACATCGCCGTCGACGTCGAGGCCGACGGGCCGATCCCGGGCCCGTACAGCATGCTCTCCCTCGGCATGGCCGTGGTGGGGCGCCCGGACCTCGGCTTCTACACCGAACTGCGGCCCATCTCCGAGGAGTTCGTGCCCGAGGCGCTGGCCGTCTCCGGCCTCGACCGCGACCGGCTGCTGCGCGAGGCGCCGAGCCCCGAGGACGCCATGCGGGCCGCCGCCCGCTGGGTGAACGGGCTGCGCCGGATCGGGCGGCCGGTCTTCCTGGCCGGCCCCGCGGTGTGGGACGGGATGTACGTGCACTGGTACTTCACCCGCTTCACCGGCCGCAGCCCGTTCGGCCCGACCGGTTCCGGCATCGACCTGCGCAGCTACTGGATGGGCAGGACCGGCGGCGAGTGGTCGAGTACCCGCAAGACCGCCATCCTCGACGAGCTCGGCCTCACCCTGCCGCACACCCACCACGCCGGCGAGGACGCCCGCGAACTGGCCCAGATCTTCGAGGCCGTCCAGGCCCACCACCATCCCACCGCCCGGGCCGCCGAGGAGTAGCCGCGCGGCCCGGTGCCCGGCTCAGCCCTGCTGCCCCAGGGTCAGGTGGGCGAGGTGGGTGAGGGTGCGGGTGATGCGGTCGAGGGTGAGGCCCTGTTCGCGCTGGTGGCGGAAGAGTTCGGGGGCCAGGGGCGCCAGCAGGTGGTCGGCGAGGGCCTGGGGGTCCTCGGCGCCGGCCTGGCGGGCCAGGTGGGCGACGTGCAGGTGCCAGAAGTGGTACGCGCCGGTGCGGTAGCGGGCGGGGCCGGTCTCGGCGCCTAGGGCCAGGTGGACGTGGGTGTCCAGGAGTCCGGCCATCGCGGTGTAGAAGGCGGCGAGCCGTTCGGCGGGGGCGGGGGGTCGCTCGCCGTCCGCGCCGGGGCCCAACGGGGCCGGTCCGTGCAGGAGTTGCTCCTGGAGGGCGTGCTCGTGGCGGTCCAGCAGGGCGCGGGCGACGGCGGCGCGGTCGGGGTAGCGGCGGTAGAGGGTGCCGCGTCCGATGCCGGCGGTGCGGGCGATGTCGTCCATGGTCACCGCGGCCGGGTCGCCCTCGGCGAAGAGGCGTTCGGCGGCGGCGAGCACCCGGGCCCGGTTGCGGGCGGCGTCGGCACGCTCGCGGGGCGGGGGGCCGTCGGCGAGGGGGAGCTGCGGGAGCGGTGTCGCCGAGGGGTGGGGGCTGCGCCGGGGCGGTCGGGGGTGCTCGGTCACGGTTCCACCCTAGGCGGGAAGTGGACAGCGCGTCCACTTCCCGCCTAGTCTCCGTGCCGTGAGGCAAGTGGACGCACTGTCCACTTCGTTCCTCCATCCCGTCCTGCCCGCCCGCGCAAGGGAGTTCAGCCATGCCCAGCCTTCTGCACCTCGACAGCAGCGCCCGCCGCGACTCCTTCAGCCGCCGCCTCGGGGCGGCGTTCGCGGACGCCTGGCGGCAGGCCGGCGGCGGCCCGGTCGTCCACCGCGACCTGGCCGCCACCCCGCCGCCGCCGATCCGCGAGGGCTGGACGTCCATCTGCGACACCCTGCTGCGCGAGGGCATCACCGACCCCGGCCGGTACCGGGAGACGGTCCGCACCGCGGCCGAGCACGAGGCCTGGGCGGAGCTGGAGCCGCTGCTCGCGGAACTGCTCGCGGCGGACGTCGTGCTGATCGGGGCGCCGATGTACAACTTCGGCGTGCCGGCCGCCCTCAAGGCCTGGATCGACCAGGTGACCTTCCCGAAGATGGTCCTCACGCCGCGCCGGTTCGTCGTGGTGTCCGCGCGCGGCGGGGCGTACGGGCCGGGCATGCCCCGGGAGCCGTTCGACCACCAGGGCCGCTACCTGCTCGACTTCTTCCGCGGCCACTACGCGGTGGAGGACGGCCGCGTCATCAGCGCCGAGCTGGTCAACGCCCTGGTCGACCCCGCGCTGGCCGCCCGCCTGGACGGACACCACGAGTCCGTGGACCGCGCCCTGCGCGAGGCCGCCGAACTGGGCGCCGAGCTGGCCTCGGCCCCGGTCGGGGCGGCCGCGGGAGGGGAGCGGTGACCGCGCCGTGGGTGTTGCTGCTGCTGGCCTCGGTGGTGGAGGTCGCGTGGGCGCAGAGCCTCAAGCCGACGGAGGGCTTCACCCGGCTGCCGCAGACCGCCCTCAGCCTCGTCCTGATGATCGGCACGGTCTACCTGCTCTCGCGGGCGATCCGGGACCTGCCGGTCGGCACCGCCTACGCGGTGTTCACCGGGATCGGCACGATCGGGGCCGTCCTCCTCGGCTTCCTGGTCCACCACGAGCCGCCCACCGCCGCCCGCCTCGCCGGCCTGGCCATGATCACGGCGGGCGTGCTGGTGGTCCACCTCGGAACGGCGGCCTGAGGCCGCGGGGGCCGGGGGCGCACGAGGCCGACGGCGGGTTCCCGGTGGCCGACCCCACGCCGGGTCGACCTCACGCCGGGTCGACCTCACGCCGGGTCGACCTCACGCCGGGTCGACCCCACGCCGGGTCGACCTCACGCCGGGCCGACCCCACGCCGGCCGCCGCCGGCCCGGCCCCGGCGGCCGGTG